>JAISDD010000061.1 GCA_031265005.1 Syntrophomonadaceae bacterium
GCAAGGACTAGATAAGCCGGTTAATGACTTATCACGGGGTTGCAGCGTCGAAGATATAATTAATGTTGTGGCGATGACGGCAGTGAGGGCTTGAACGGTAAAATAGTGACGACATAAAAAATACTGTGAGGAGGAATATGAGGAATGAAGGTCTTAGTAGTTAACTGTGGCAGTTCATCTATTAAGTATCAAGTGGTTAACATGTTGGATGAATCTGTATTGGCGGTAGGATTAGTTGATAGAGTAGGGATTCCTGGGAGTACTTTGGAGCACAAACCGGAAGGTAAAGATAAAGTGGTCATTAAGGAAGATCTATCTGATCATACGGCCGGAATGAAACTGGTTTTAAGCACTTTGGCAGATCCTCAGTACGGATGTTTAAAGAGCATGGATGAAATTGGAGCTGTGGGACACCGGGTAGTACACGGAGGGGAATTTTTTTCCGAATCGGTCATTATCGACGATGAAGTCAAGAAAGTAATTCGCGATTGTTTTGAAATAGCGCCTTTACATAATCCCCCTAATATGATGGGGATTGAAGCTTGTATGGAGATGATGCCTAATATAAATCATATAGCGGTTTTCGATACCGCTTTTCATCAGACAATGTCCTCGGCCAATTATATGTATGCGCTTCCTTATGAAGTTTATGAAAAATATCGTGTACGCCGTTATGGTTTTCACGGAACCTCGCATTATTACGTCTCTCACAAAGCAGCAGAAATGTTAGGCAAACCTTATGAAGAATGTAAAATAATCACCTTGCATTTAGGTAACGGCGCCAGTATGGCAGCCATAAAAAACGGCAAAGTAATAGATACCAGTATGGGATTTACTCCGCTGGAAGGATTAATTATGGGGACGCGTTCCGGAGATGTGGACCCGGCTATTGTTTTCTTTCTTATGGATAAAATGAATTTAAATTCTACGGAAGCTAACGATTATTTCAACAAGAAGTCTGGCATGCTGGGCATATCGGATGTATCAAGCGACCTGCGCGATATTGAGGAAGCCGCCGCCGCAGATAATAAGAAAGCGCAGTTAGCTTTGGAAGTATATTACAATAAAGTAAAAGGGTATGTTGGTAACTATATAGCAAAGTTAAACGGTTGTGATTGTATAGTGTTTACCGCTGGCGTTGGAGAAAACGGCATTAACATGAGAGAAGCCATATGTAAAGATATGGATTATTTAGGAATTATTATGGATGTAGAAAAAAATAATGTGAGAGGCAAACAAATTGACGTATCTACTCCTGATTCTAAAGTGAAGATTTTTGTAATACCTACCAATGAAGAATTGGTAATTGCCAGAGACACCTTTGCTTTGTCCCAATAAGACATTCAATGCCGACCATATCCTGGTGCGTTGAACGAATATGTCTGAAATTGGAAATTGTATGGGCGACGGCTTGGCGTTTGTTTAGTGCGTTGTCTGGAAAAGAAAGAGATTTCTGCTGGATATGTTGAAAGCGCGTTATGAGGAGCGGCTTTATTATTTGCAACTAAGCTGACATATTTGTTTATTGTAAAATTTTTATAAAATGTGTCGGAATACTGATAACATGGAGGGTTGACAATAATAATTGTGAAGAATATAATTATTCTGATGTTTTTATGGGGTGGTTAAATGATTATTGATTTAAATCGCTTAAGAAACAAGCTGTGTGAAGAAATATCGTTTTCATTCCAAGAAAATAATATAAGTGGACAGGAATTAAAACAATTGACTCCTGTGGAAGTATGTTTACAGGCGGTTTGTCCTGTTGATGATGTTATAGCAGTTAGCGGTAAAACTAAAGTTATTTTAGAGTTGGTTTGTTCCCGTTGTTTAAAAACGTTTGCTTATTCTTTGGAGGCTGACGTGGAGTTAACAGTAGCGGACGATTTTCCGCAGGGTAGATTGCCTGACCAAGATATGGTTTTGTTTGGAAATGGGCTTATTGACATTGACCCTGCAATCAAGGCGGCGATAGATTTGGAATTGCCTTTTATCCCTTTGTGTAAACCGGATTGCAAGGGTCTTTGCAGTAGTTGCGGCGTTGACAGAAATGATGCTGTTTGTGATTGTAATGAACGAAATATTGATTTACGCTGGGAAAAATTAAAAGAATTATTATGATGAGGAGGTGTGCATGTGGGCGTTCCCAAAAGAAGACAGTCTCATGCTAAAAAAAATCAAAGAAGATCTGAATGGCTGAAGATGGATAAACCGGGATTAGTTGAATGTCCTCAGTGTCATGAGTTAAAAATGCCGCATAGAGCCTGTTTAGCTTGTGGTTTTTATAAAGGAAAAAGTTTGGTTTAAAGTATGAAGCATATAGTATGACCTCAAAGTAAGGTATAGGTTCAGTTTGGACAAATAGCTTACTTTTTGATTTTATAGGAGTTGGGTCAAAAACAAGTGAAAATAGCGGCGGAGGGTTGATATGAAAATAGCTATTGATGTTATGGGCAGCGATCTGGGACCAGCCGAAATCATTGCCGGAGCTTTAAGGTGGAGCGCAAATGAGAAACAGCAAGTAGTTTTAGTCGGGGCTCCGAAATTAATAGAACAAGAGCTGGGACGTCATGATTATTCAAGCCAGATGATAGAATGCGTACCGGCCAGTGAGATAATTTATATGGACGAAAGCCCGGTAAACGCGATACGCAAGAAAAAAGACGCCTCTATCGTGGTGGGGATTGAACTTCTCAAAAACGGAAAAGCGGATGCTTTGGTATCATGCGGAAATACCGGCGCGCAAATGGCGGCGGCTCTGTTTATTTTAGGGCGTATACCGGGAGTGGAAAGAACACCTATAGCGATTCCGTTTCCTAACATAGCTGGAGGGTTGTCGATACTTATCGACGGGGGCGCGAATGTTGACTGTAATGCTAAACAGTTAGCCCAATTTGCGTTGCTGGGCTATGTTTATGCCAAAGAAGTTTTGCAAGTGCCCGAACCTAAAGTTGCTTTGTTAAACAACGGCACTGAAGCCAAAAAAGGTAATAACGCATGTGCAGGCGCTTACCAGTTGATAAATGATCAGGGGCTGGTGAATTTTATAGGCAACGTAGAAGGGCGAGATTTACTGAAAGGTACTTGTGATGTTATAGTATGCGATGGATTTATCGGCAATATTGTGCTGAAAACTTTGGAAGGAACAGCTTTAGTGGCGGCTAAATTGATTCTTGAAGATGGGAAGCCGGTGCCGCGGGCTTTGGCAGAGTTAGATTATCGTTCTATCGGAGGAGCGCCTTTGTTGGGGCTCAATGGCATCAGTATCGTCTGCCACGGAAGCTCTAACAGTGAAGCTGTGTATAACGGACTGCAGTCAGCTAAATTTTGCGTGGAAAATAATATTGTGGAAAAACAGAAACTGCTGTTGAGTTAGTAGCCGGTTTTGTTTGAATAATACGTAAAATAACGATTAGGTGGGTACTCTATGAGGAGAGTTGTTTGTGACTAGGCAAAAAAATAATTATAAAAGTTTTTTGGAAGATAATAAATTGTCGTTTAATAATAAAGATTTACTCATCACAGCACTGACTCATCCTTCATATTATCAAGAGAGAAGTAGTGCGGAAGCTAGTAATCAGCGGTTGGAATTTTTGGGCGATGCGGTATTGAATCTCATTGTAGGGGAATATATTTATAAAAATTTTTCTGACAAGGCTGAAGGAGAATTGACTAAAATAAGGGCTAGAGTAGTTTGTGAAAGCGCCTTGGTAATGGTAGCCAAAAAATTATCTTTAGGAAGTTATATTTTTTTGGGCCGAGGCGAAGAAATGTCGGGAGGACGAAAACGTAAATCTATATTGGCGGACACGGTTGAAGCTGTTATCGGTGCGATATATTTGGATCAAGGCCTAGAGAGCGCTGAAAAATTTGTGTTAAAATATTTGGAAGATGAAATATTTTATACCGCTCAAGGCGATTATTATGATTATAAATCCAGACTACAGGAATTTGTGCAAGCTTGGGATAAAGAAAATGTGTATTACGATTTGCTGGAAGAGCACGGCCCGGCTCACTCCAAAACCTTTACAATGGCCGTTTATTATAAAGGTGAAAAATTAGCGTCCGGCAGCGGAAGAACCAAACAAGAAGCTGAACAAAAGGCGGCGGAAGAAGCTTTGAATAATAATGATTTTGTGCAGAATTTTATTAATGAGCAAGCATGATGAGACATATTAATATTCCTATTTTTATACCTCAGTTCGGATGTCCTCACCAATGTATATTTTGTAACCAAAAAAAAATCAGTTCGCAAAAGTCAATTCCCAGCCCTGCTCAAATCAAAAGTACGATAGCGGCTTATTTAGACACGATAGGCGATGTTCAATTCGAAGCGGAAATAGCTTATTTCGGA
>JAISDD010000124.1 GCA_031265005.1 Syntrophomonadaceae bacterium
TACGGTTACAGCGCCGATCTGCGGAGTGATAGGCAGTGTTTCCGTATCTCTGGGCGACACCGCCGGGCCGCAGAGCCCAGCGGTTTCTATAACCGATACTTCCAGGCTGGAAGTGGATGTTTTGGTCAACGAAGGCGAAATAAGCTATATTCGCAAAGGAGATCAGGCTCAGGCGCTTATAGAGGCGGCGTCCGCCGAATATTTTCCGGCGCTGGTTGATTCGGTGGGAAATGTTCCGGAGACGGGAAAAAGCGGCTATATGGTAAAGGTGTTTTTTAATAACGCGAATAACGCGGTGAAATCCGGTATGTTCGCGAAGGTATATCTTAATACTCAAAGGAAAAACGCGGCGCTGACTGTCCCTTTGAACGCGGTTCTGCAAAAGCCGGGCCGTCAGGTAGTTTATGTTGTTGACGAAGAAATGCGGGCCAGAGAAACGGAAGTTACTATCGGGATTAAGAACAATGAGTACGCGGAGATTTTGTCCGGGCTGCAGGCGGGGCAAGAAGTAATATATATGGGTAATTCGCTAGTCAGTGAGGGCTCTTTGGTACAAGTAGCCGCCGGAGGTGAGCGGTAATGGGTCTCAGTAAGTTTTCCGTAAGGCGGCCGGTAGCCCTTACCATAATATTAGCCATTGTTTTAATGCTGGGCGCGTTTACTTTTACTTCACTGAAAGTGGATCTGCTGCCGGATATGGACTTGCCTATCGCGGCGGTAATTACCAGTTATTCAGGCGCCGGACCCGAGGAAGTCGAGTCCCAGATTACAGACCCGCTGGAAAGTAATCTTAACGCTATAAGCAATATAGAAACCATAGAATCATATTCGACTTCCGGTTCTTCTATAGTGGTGCTCCAGTTCGGCTGGGGAACTAATATGGACACGGCTATGAACGATATAAGAGACCGTTTGAGCCTGGCGGAGCAAATGCTGCCTGAAGCGGCGAACAAACCTATGATGCTGAAGCTGGATCCTAATATGATGCCGGTCATTCAGCTGGGCGTTTTTTCTGATAATATGTCTCTGGCTCAGTTGCAGCAGATAGCGGAAGATACCATCGAGCCACGCTTGAGGCGCATACCGGAGATTGCTTCCGTGAGCATAAACGGAGGCTTGGCGCGGGAAGTGCAGGTACAAATAGATCCGGTTAAAATGCAAAATTACGGCCTGACCATCGGCCAGGTCAGCCAGATATTGGCGGTCGAAAATTTCAACGCCTCCGGCGGAAACATCCTTGAGGGGGACAGGAAATATTTTGTAAGGAGCCTGCAACAGTTTGAAACGGTGGATGATATAAGAAATGTGGCTGTTATGGCCGCTAATGGACAATCTCTGATTTTAGCGGATTTTGCCGTTATCACAGACGGCTATAAAGACGACAATCAAATAGCCCGGGTCAACGGTATGCCTTCGGTGAGTGTCAGCTGTTCCAAGCAAAGCGACGCCAATACCGTAGCGGCTTGCGAGTCCGTAAAAGAGGAACTGGCTGAGGTCGCCGAATATTTGAAAGGCATGGGCGTGGATATTGATATCCGCGTGATAATTGACCAGTCGGATTATATAACGCAGTCTATAGCTACCACTCAGCGTATGCTGGTGGAGGGAGCCTTGTTAGCGGCGGTGGTGCTGTTTATATTTTTACGGAATTTCCGCAGCACGTTGATCGTATTTACCGCCATTCCCATATCTATTATTTCTACGTTTATTTTAATGTATTTTAACAATAATACTTTGAATATTATAACTTTGGGAGGACTGGCTTTAGGAGTAGGGCGGATGGTAGACGATTCCATAGTGGTTTATGAGAACATTTACCGCCACCGTTCTATGGGGATGAGCATGAAAGAAGCGGCCCTGAAAGGCGCCGGGCAAGTGGGGCGCGCGGTTATCGCTTCCACCATGACTATTTTGGCGGTATTTCTGCCGATTTTATTTACGGAGGGCATAGCCGGAATACTTTTCAAACCGCTGGCTCTGACCGTCAGTTTCGCTATTCTATGTTCACTGTTTGTTTCTCTGACGGTGATACCATTTTTAGCTTCGCGTCTTTTGAATGATAAGTCGATGGGCTTTAACGAATACGCCGGCAAAGGAAGTAAAAGGTTCAGCAGTTTTTCCGGCCGGGTAGGAAACGCTATCGACAGTTTGGGAGAAAAATACAAAACAGCTTTAAAATGGGCGCTGCGCCACAGAAAATCAGTAGTAATAATTACGAGCGCCGCCATGATAGTTTCTTTAGCTTTTGTGCCTTTGATAGGGGCGGAGTTTATGCCGGCGATGGATTCCGGCCAGATATCCATAGATATATCCGGCGATAAGGGCAGTAAACTGGAAAATACCGACGCTATTGTCATACAGATAGAAGAACGCCTGCGTCAAGTAGCGGAAGTGGACACTATTTTTACCAGTGTGGGCGGAGGCGGAAATAGTTTTTTCAGTTCGGAAACGCAGGGGGACACCGCTTCGGTTTCGCTGCAACTGGTAAAATCTTCTGAACGCTCCCGTGGCGTGAACGCGGTGGCGGAGGATATACGCAACAGAATAGCGGGGATAGCGGGAACTAAAATTACGGTAGCCGTTACTGACAGCAGTTTAGGAGGAGGTTTTTCCGGCGGCGCGCCAGTCAATTTGCAAATCAACGGCGATGATTTAGGACAACTGACCTTATTGGCGGAGCAGGTGACCGAGCTAGTCCGTTCCGTACCCGGGACCAGAGAGGTCAGTTCCAGCTTGCAGGATGGAACCCCGGAAGTGCAGATTCATGTTTTGCGGGAACGGGCGTCCTATTTGGGGCTTACTCCTATACAGGTATCCACGGAGGTCAGGAATGCCCTGCAAGGTACGATAGCCAGCCGTTACCGCGTCGGCGGGGATGAAATAGACATCCGGGTCAAATATGTTCCCGGAAGCTTTAATGACCTGGAGGCTTTGAAAAACCTGAATATACGCACGGGCACGGGGAACCTGGTTCCTTTATACCAAGTCGCTGATATTAATATGGTTTCGGGGCCTACTCAGATATCCAGGGTGGATCAGGTGCGGCAGGCTCAAGTCGACGCGTATTTGCTGAACCGGGACCTGCAGTCGGTCATCGGTGATATTCAATTAAAATTAAATGAGCTCGTTCTGCCTAGCGGGTATGAAGTGAAATTCGCCGGCGCGCAGGAAGATATGATGGAGAGCTTTCAAAGCCTGGCCATCGCTTTATTGATGGCGCTCATTCTAGTTTATGGAGTTATGGCGGTGCAGTATGAGTCCTTTTTTGTTCCGTTTATAATCATGTTTTCGGTGCCTACCTCCATAGTCGGCGTGATAATAGGGCTGGTAATATCTGGCAGCAGTTTCAGCGTTCCGGCGTTTATAGGTATTATTATGCTGGTGGGGATAGTGGTGTCTAACGCGATCATTTTCATAGATTATTTGCAGCAAATGCGGGCGGAAGGCATGGAACGCGATGAAGCTATTTTAGAAACGGGGCGCATCAGGCTGCGGCCTATTTTAATGACAGCCCTGGCTACTATTTTCGCTATGCTGCCTCTGTCTTTGGGAATTGGGGAAGGCAGCGAGGCCAGCGCCCCCATAGGAATTGTTATTATCGGCGGACTGACGGGCTCAACCTTTTTTACCCTGCTGCTGGTGCCGGTCATGTACAGTGTGTTCGATGATTTACGCAATAAATTCGGGGCGAAAAACAAATTGGCCGCGGTTGCTGGCGGAGCGGCAGAGCAGGAAATTTTTTATGCCGGAGGTGAGAGCGAGGAAAAAACTGATACGGATGAGTTTGCGAAAAGCCGGAAAGAAACGGATTCTAAAGAAGTGATCGATGAAGACGACGATTAAAGAGGTGAGAATCATGAAAAAACCTAAAGAAGGCAAAAGACAGCAGATCATCGCGGCCGCCGTGAAAATATTTTCCCAGAACGGCTACCATAACACTAAGATGGAAGAAATAGCTGCCGAGGCTGAAATAGGCAAAGGAACCATTTATGAATATTTCTCTAGTAAAATTAGTCTTTTTCAATCCGTGATCGAAGACGGCTTGAAATATTATCACGCAAAGTTCGATGCAGATAAAATGAAAATACTGCCTTTTGATGAATATATAAAAGTCTTGATGGAAGCGCATATAAAATTTTATTTGGCCAATAAGGAGCTGACCAGAATGCTGTTTCTGGAAAAGGAAGCTCCTGATAAAGAATTGCTGGAATGGGCGATCGAAGTTCACAGCACCAGAGTAGAAATTATAAAGGAACGAATTCTCAAAAGTATCGAACGGCGGGAGATTCGTTCCCTGGACCCGTCGATATTGAGCTATGTTATCCAAGCGACCATAGCGTCTTTTTGTGTTCCGATCATTGTGGAAGATAAGAGTCTGGACCCGCAATATTACGCGGAAAGATACAGCGATATTATAATGAACGGCATAAGGTATAAAGAAGCGGAAATGCCGCGGGGGGGGGGTGTATAGCCCTTTCTTTGACTTTGCGGCAGCGGTGTGCTGCTGAGCATAGGGGAGCTGAAATTTATAAATAAGGCGCCTGGTTACTTTTTTTATGGCAGTCCCCGCCGCCTCAGAAAGTAAATAGCGGGACGGGTCAGTTCGCGCATTTTGACGAAATTTACGATAAATGCTTTGACTTCTATCTAGGAATATATTACTATTTAAAAATAGGCATTAAAGCCTTTATGAAAAGGACCTTTCGTTTTTTATACGGGACAGGCGTCTGTTTTCAGAAGACGCCGCGATAAAAAAGGTATGGAAAGAGTTATATTCGGAAGGATGAATGATTGTGCGTTTAGGAAAGGTAATGGCGGTTTTCGGTACCAGGCCGGAAGCGATAAAAATGGCGCCGGTAGTCCGTAAGTTAAAAGAGCGGGAGGATATCGAAACGCTGGTAGCCGTGACGGCGCAGCACAGGGAAATGCTGGATCAGGCGCTCAGCCTGTTTGAGATTAAACCGGATTATGATCTTGATTTAATGAGGGCCGGACAGGATCTATTCAGTATTACCTGCGGAGTGTTGAGCGGTTTGCAGGAGATATTAAAAAAAGAAGAGCCGGATTTGTTACTGGTTCACGGAGACACTACCACGACTTTTGCGGCGGCTTTAGCCGCTTTTTATCTGCACATTCCGGTGGGGCATGTGGAGGCGGGCCTGCGCACCCGCAACAAATATTCTCCTTTTCCGGAAGAGATGAACAGGACCCTCACCGGAAGCATAGCTGATTTGCATTTTGCGCCCACCGATAAGGCCAGCGATAATCTTATCGCGGAAGCCGTCGCTTTATATAAGATTTGGGTTACCGGAAATACTGTTATCGACGCTTTATTGCACACGGTCAGGGATGGTTACGTCTTTGGACCGGAATTCAGTAAAGTCGATTTTAACAAACGCTTGCTGGTAGTCACTACTCACCGGCGTGAAAACTGGGGGGAAAAGATGCGTCAAATTTATAGAGCTTTGATTGATTTGACCGAAGAATTTACCGATATAGAAGTGATTTTCCCTGTGCATAAAAATCCCGCCGTAAGAGAAATAGCTTACGAAATGCTGGGCGAACGGGCCGGTTTTCATTTAACTGAACCATTGGATTACGAACCTTTTGCCAATTTGCTCCAAGCTTCATATTTGATTTTGACTGATTCCGGAGGGTTACAGGAGGAAGCGCCTTCTCTAGGCAAACCGGTTTTGGTTTTACGGGACACGACGGAAAGACCGGAAGCTATAGAGGCGGGAACCGTGAAATTGGTGGGGACGGTATATGACCATATTTATAAAGAAGCTAAACTTTTGCTTAGCGACGAAAGCGAATATAATAAGATGGCGCGGGCGGTAAATCCCTATGGAGACGGTAAGGCGGCGGAGCGGATCGTGAATATTATCGCTGATTTTTTATATGTGCGTAAAGGGGCGCAATAATAAATTTAATAAATTAATAAAATAACCATTTCTCAGGCACAATACTAAAGTAAACTTCGCGGATGTTATTGGTTTCCCAAATTAGGCGGAGTTTTGGCGCTCAATAAATAGGGGGAAGGATGAGATCTGGTTATGAACGATTATATTCAGGCGTTTTTTCAGACGGCGGCCGCTTTTGCGGGTTTGTTCGTTTACGCGCGGATTTTGGGAAAGCAGCAGATGAGCCAGCTGACTTTTTATGATTATGTAGCGGGCATAACTTTGGGGGAAATAGGCGCGGCTATAGCTTTGGACGAAGGCAAAAAGGTACTGTTGTATTTATGGATTTTGACCTGTTTTTTTATTTTGACTTATTTAACCGGCTGGATAACGGTCAAAAGTCGCCCTTTGAGAAAAGTTATAGAGGGAGAGCCGGTGATTTTGATTCACAATGGAAAAATATTAGAGCATAATATGAAGAAAGCCCGCTATAATATCGACGATCTTATGATGCAGCTGAGAGGAAAAGATTGTTTCGATATAAAGGATGTTGAATTCGCCCTCGCGGAAATTGACGGTTCTTTGACGGTGTTGAAAAAATCGCAGTTCAGGCCGGTTACTCCGGCTGATTTACAGGTTGATACGCAATATGAAGGTATTTCCGCGGAGATAATCATAGATGGGAAAATAATATACCGCAACCTTAAACAGAACGATCTGGATGAAAAATGGCTGTTTGAGCAATTGAAGAATAAGGGATTTAACGATACCAAGAGTATTAGTTACGCTGCTTTGGACGCCGATAAAAACTTATATATTGACGAATATAAGGATAAACTGGGCGGCGATACCATAGAGGTGGATGATTGATACGGAAAGATGACGAAAGGCGCTAAGTTTTTAAGGATAAATTTCTTGTTAAATTTATAGGCGTTATGTTAAAGTAAATGTATGCCTGTAATATGACTTAAGTCTTAGAGCTATTGTTTGGAGATGAATAATTGATGAGCAGGGAACAATCTTTAAAAAGAAAAGATTACAGCGCCAATAAACAGGCTTATTTGCTGGACCAGGCCATAGGACAGGTCGTCGATAAGGTGGAAATGGTGCGTAATGATATTTTTGCCGTGGCGCAGGAATGTGAGCGGCAGTACCAGGAAATGCAAGCGGAGCTGCAAGAGATCGAAAATGAGACGGTCAGTTTGAAAAATATTCTGGAAGCCGCCGAAAAGAAAGAGCGAGACGCCCGAATGCGGCTGATGGAAGTCAGCAGTAATTTCTATACATATTCGGAAGACGATATAAAATCGGCGTATGACGAGGCGCGGTTGATACAAATAGAAGTTTTAGATTATAAACAGCGGGAAGTTTATTTGCTGCGCCGCAAGG
>JAISDD010000233.1 GCA_031265005.1 Syntrophomonadaceae bacterium
GAACATAATATGCTGGTAGATTTAGGACGCAACGATCTGGGCAGAATCAGCGAATTTTCTTCCGTAAAAGTGGTCAAATATTTATCGATAGAACGCTTTTCGCATGTGATGCATATAGGCTCGGAAGTAGAAAGCCGGATCAAAGCGGATAAATCAGCGCTGGACGCTATAAGGGCCGTGCTTCCGGCCGGTACTTTGTCCGGAGCCCCTAAAATCCGCGCCTGTGAAATCATCAACGCTTTGGAAAATAATAAAAGGGGCATTTACGGCGGAGCAGTCGGGTATATAAGTTTGTCCGGCAATATGGACACTTGTATTGCTATCCGCATTGCCTTTAAGAAAAACGGAAAGGTTTTTATCCGTTCCGGCGCCGGCATTGTAGCCGACAGTATACCTGAAAAAGAATTCCAGGAGTGCCGCGATAAAATGCAGGCGGTCATAAACGCGCTGACGGCAGCGGAAGGAGGCTTACAAGATGATTTTATTGATTGATAATTACGACAGTTTTTCTTATAATCTCTATCAGCTTATAGGTTCTATTGCTTCGGACATTATGGTAGTTCGCAACGATAAGATGTCTGTCGGGGAAATAGAGCGGCTGCGTCCGGAAAAAATAGTTATGTCGCCTGGTCCGGGCCGTCCGGAAAACGCCGGAATTTGTTTGGAAATGGTATGTTGTTTAGCAGGACGTGTTCCGATACTGGGAGTATGCCTGGGGCATCAGGCCATATGTCAGACTTACGGCGCGACTATAGGGTACGCGAAAACTTTGATGCACGGCAAAGCGAGCCCTGTAAAATTAGAGGCAGACAGCCGCCTGTTTAGCGAGTTGCCCGCTATTATTATGGGAGGGCGATATCATTCCCTGGCCGCCGCCTGGCCTGCACTGCCTCAAGAATTAAAGATAACCGCCCGGGATGAGGACGGTGAAATAATGGCCGTAGAACATATTCACCATGAATTATACGGCGTCCAGTTTCATCCGGAGTCTATATTAACGCCATTGGGAGCGAAGATAATCGCTAATTTTTTAAATAGGTGAAAGGTTATTCTGATTTTTCCGCTTTGACGGTAATTACCGCCAAAAGCTATTCACTTCGCAAAGCGTCGATAGGTTTGAGGCGGCTGGCTTTTCTGGCGGGGGCCCAGCCGAACACAATCCCGACCAGAGCGGAAAAACCTAATCCCAACGCGATAGCCGTAGGCGAAAGAGCAAATTTAGTATCCATGGCGGCGGATGCTATATACGATATCAGCAACCCGAATAAAGCGCCGAATAATCCCCCCAGCAAGGATAACAACACGGCTTCAATGACGAATTGGTACTGTATCTGCCTCGGTTCAGCCCCTAAAGCTTTTCGTAAGCCTATTTCAGTGGTTCTTTCCGTAACGGAAACCAGCATCATATTCATAATGCCGACCCCACCTACCAACAAAGCGATAGAAGCGATACCGGTCAGCATGGCCGTTAGCATACTCTGCATTTCCTGCATACTGGATAAAATACTTTCAAAATTAACGATGTTGAAACTATCCTCCGCGTAATTGAAGGCGGCGTTTAACACATTTTCGATTTCATAATTGGCGGCTTGGGTTTCATTAGCGTCATAAAGATAAATCTCAATATTCATTATGTTAGCCGCGGCGTTAAGACTGAGGGCATTTTTATAAGGAATTTTAACGCGGCCGACGTTTTGACGGTAAAAGTTGGTTTCACTTTCCATTAAACCGACGACCGTGTAATTTTGGCCGCTGAGATACATTTGCTTGTTGATGGGGTTTTCGCCCCAGAATAATTCATCGGCGATATTTTCATCGATTATACATACGTTGCTGTATCCTGACATGTCGTAAATATTCAGCGGACGGCCCTGAATAACCATATCCTGATTATTTTCAAAATATATTTCATTATTTCCTTCGACGCTTATATCTTCAAATATTTTATTATTGCGGACCGCGGTCGAACCTAAAGAAACGGTGGGGGAAACTCCGGAGACATATTCTATAGCGCTCAAATCGGCGATGTCGTTTTCATTTAAACCTGCTTTCAAAGCCGTGCCATAAGCCTGTACGGTTACTTTTCCCGCGCCCATTTCACTGAAACGGTCTATTACTTCGCCGGTTACTCCTTGCACCACGGTAATTAAAGCAATGATCGAAGTGACTCCGATCATAATTCCTAACATGGTCAAAAAAGAGCGCATTTTATTGCCTATTATATTGTCCAGCGCCATCATCAAAATTTCTTTAAGCAATGTTTAATCCACCTTCCGACACAATCCCGTCGATAATGTTTACTATTCGTTTAGCTTGTTTAGCAATGCCGGCGTCATGAGTTATCATGATAATGGTACGCCCCCGGCTGTTTATTTCATGAAATAGTTCCAGCACCTGTATCCCGGTTTTCTGGTCTAAAGCGCCGGTCGGCTCATCTGCTAAAAGTATGGTAGGGTTATTGATGAGCGCGCGGGCTATAGCGACCCGCTGCTGCTGGCCTCCGGAGAGCTGATTGGGAAAATGGGACGACCGGTCGGCCAGCCCTACCTGTTCCAACATCGCTTCAGCCATAGCCCTGCGTTCCTTTTGTTTATAACCGGCGTATATTAAAGGCAGTTCCACATTTCGCAAAGCGGTTTGCCTCGCTAACAGATGAAAAGACTGGAATATAAAGCCTATCTCTGTGTTTCTTATCCGCGCCATGGTTTTTTCGTTTTGATCCTGAATCTTTCTCCCCGCCAAAAAATACTCTCCGCTGGTCGGAGTGTCCAAACAGCCTATGATATTCATAAGAGTTGATTTGCCTGAGCCGGAAGGGCCTAATACAGCGATAAACTCTCCTTGCTTGATTTGCAGATGTATTTCTTTTAACACGTGTATCTCCTGGTCGGCTATTTGGTAATTTTTTATAATTTTTACCATATCGACAACAGTTTCGGACATGCTTCGTCCTCCTCAATATAAGATAAAACCTAACGATGAGCTAATTCGGGCTGTTACCGTCAAAATCTATCATCTGCGTATTTGGACAGTTCCAGTTCTTACGCCGCCTCCGCCTCCTCCTGGCGGGCCAGGAGTGAAGTTATTGTTATTCGTCGTAGTATCAGTTGGAGGGAAGTTATCGCCGCTAAAAAATACCGTTTCTCCTTCGTTTAAACCTTCAATTATTTCAACCAGCATTCCGTTATTGATACCTACGCTAACCGGACGGTTTTGTAAGACGCCTGCCTGATCCTTGACCCTGACATAAGCGCTCCTGTCCTCTCCCGTATATACTGCCCGCAAGGGAATAGCCACGGCGTTTTCGGCGATCTCTTTGACTATATTTATTTCCAGCGACATGCCCACTTTTAAAGCGTCATTTTTCTCCAGCACGACAGTGGCCGGAAAATAGGAAACACCGTTAGTTACCGTAGCGCTTTCCGCTACTTTCTCTACAGTGCCGTTGACGTTAACGTTCAAAGCGTTCAAAAGCGCTTGCACTTTTGTCCCTTTGGTTACGTAAACTAACCCGTACTCGTCAACTTTGATTTCCACTTTCAAGTTGTCATAGTCTATAATTTGCATGATTTGAGTACCCATAGTTATTTGTTCATTTACTTCCACGAAAATTTCCGTTACCGTACCGGAAATATCAGCGTAAATCTTGCTGTCCCGCAGTTGAGTTTCTAAATTGGCTAAAGAAGCTTGGGACTGTTGCAATTGGGCTTGCGCCGTTCTGGCGTCTTGGGCTAAAGTAGTTTCCAGCATGGAACGTTCTTGCCGCGCGGTATTCAGCTGCATGGCAGCAGTTTCAAAGGCGTTTTGCGCGTCGGTCAATTCATTTTGAGTACTGGCTCCGCTTTCAAATAACTGTTTAACCTGATTAAGGCTGGTTTCCGCTTTAGCGTGATTAAGTTCCGCTGTTTTTAAAGCGTTGTCAGCTTGAAGGGTTTTTTCAGTTTTGGCGGAACCGATAGCTTTTTCATAATTTATTTGAGCGATTTCCACATTGGCTCTTGATTGAGTAATATTAGCTTCTAAAGTATCATTTTTGAATTCTACCAGAATGTCTCCTGTTTTAACCAGGGATCCTTCCGCCACATAGAACTTTTTGACCGGTTGCGAGCCGGTGGATAATACGGTCTGGCTTTTGTTAGCTTCTATGTTGCCGGTGAAATTGTAGTATGTAGCAATATCTTGTCGTACGGCCTGAGTTTCCGACAATATTTCCTCTTTTCCCGTCAGGGCGTAAACAGCGGTAATGGCAATTAATACTACAAGAGCGATTATAATAATAATTTTTTTGCGTTTTGTAAACCGGCTTCCTTTAATTGGGCTTGATTGCTCCGTCAAAAGATACCCTCCTTAAGATTTAATTCTGACTAAATTATGTATAGTACGAGTAATTTAAACAACTATTAATATACATTATACAATACCATCTTGGTTTTTAATTAAACAATAAGCAGAGCTTTTTATTGTTATGAAAACGGCGGAACGATGGTTTAAGCATTTTCACTTTATGCTTTACTATGCAGTATTTATGTGATGATAAGTTGAAGCAATTATGTTTTTTTCCTGAATTTTTCAAAGCTTTTGAATAGGCGGCTAAACAAAAAGGGATAGAGCATGATTATTCTATCCCTTGGGCGGCGGTTACATATTTTTTGAACGAACTAAAGATCATCCCGGTCTTCCAAGTATTTTTCCAGTTTTCTTTTCACTCTTTGCAGAGCGTTATCGATCGATTTTACATGTCTTTTTAGCTCCAAGGCGATCTCCTGATATGATTTGCCTTCCAGATAAGCCATCAGCACTTTCCATTCCAGGGAAGACAGTATCTCTCCCATCTTTTTTTCAATAAAGATGAATTCTTCGCGGCTTATTATTATTTCTTCAGGATTGGTAATTTTAGTGGTAGACAGCACATCAATGAGGGTACGATCCGATTCTTCATCGTAAATGGGTTTATTCAAAGAAACGTAGGAATTCAGCGGAATGTGTTTTTGCCTGGTAGCAGTTTTAATAGCGGTGATAATCTGCCTGGTTATGCACAATTCAGCAAAAGCCCTGAATGAAGTTAGCTTGTCCATCTTATAATCGCGAATAGCTTTGAACAAGCCGATCATGCCTTCTTGAATGATGTCTTCCTTATCCGCTCCGATCAAAAAATAAGATCTGGCTTTAGCGCGAACAAAATTCTTGTACTTATCCACCAAAAATTCCACTGCGGTTTGAACGCCTTCTTGAGCTATTTTCACTATATTTTCATCAGTCATCTCCGCATATGTAATAAAAACTTGTTTAACAGCAAGAGAAGTTGGCATTAAATCGCCTCCATTAGCTATCATTATATTTACGAATATTAAAATCCCATTATGAGCTACAGAGTCATTATATCAGCAACCTGCGCCGCCGTCAACTGTACGTCTAAGCTGAAGGGATTTTTAAGCAGGACTATTTCGGTTTTATTACTTCCTGGTCCTTATAGCTCTCTGTTCCTGCGTATTTCATACATGACCAACCCTGCTGCTACGGCAGCGTTTAGAGAGGCTATATTACCTTTCATGGGTATATTAACGCAAAAATCACAATTTTTCTTTACTAAATTTCTTATCCCTTTGCCTTCATTACCTATAACTAAAGCCACTGCTTCCGGCCATTCCGCCTGAAAATAATTTTTTTCCGCCGCCATATCAGCACCGACTACCCATAGGTTTTGTTTTTTCAAATAATCAATAACTTGGGATAAATTGGTTTCCTGAGCGATCAACATGTGTTCCGCCGCGCCGGCTGAGACTTTACGCACGGTTTCAGTTACCGGGCAAGAACCATGTTGGGGGATAATAATACCATGAACCCCAGCACATTCGGCAGTTCTGATGATTGAACCAAAATTTTGTGGATCCTCAATACCATCCAGAATTAAAATAAAAGGCGGGTCTTTTTTTTCGGCGGCACGGTAAAGGATGTTTTCGACATCTGCATAATCAAAAGCGTCTACTTGAGCTATTATTCCTTGGTGATTGCCGTCTTTGTAAGTTTTGTCCAATTCTGTTTTTGGAAGAAATTTAACATAAATACCACGGCGCTCCGCTTCTTCCAATAAATTACGTAACCGCCCGCTGTGCTGTCCTTCCTGAACCAGTATCCGGTAAATTTTACGTTTATTTTTTAAGGCTTCCATAATGCTGTTTATACCAGCAAGTTTATCTTTCACAAAATTTCTCCACTATTGCCCGTTAGTTTGTTGGTAATGGGCTGAATAAAATATCAGTTTCAGCAACTTGCGCATAGTCGGCTGGGGAGAACCGGTTATCGTAGCTGATATCACCGAACAAATAGGGCAATTTTTCCTTAAAATACAACAATAGTGGAATAGAAATTTGACGCATTTGAGGGTGAGCCGCCCTGTCGCAGCGAAGCTGGAAAAAATGCCTCCATGAGCGCATATCATATGTAACCACGATTTCTGTTTTTAAGGAATTGGGCAAAACCGAGCGCGCCTCCTGGGCGGAACAACCCATGGCCAAAAGTTCCATATAAGCGGTTTCCGCTTCTTGACAGGCTTTTCGCCATATTTTATAAGCGGCTTCATTGTTTTTCCAAAAAAACGGTTCAATGACGCTTATCTCGTTGCCAAATTTATCACGGTCATAACGGCAATAACGGGTGGATTCTTGAGAATAAGCGCCAATTCTGTGCCGTACTATTTCATGAGAAATTCCGCGGTCTATGATTAACAAAACCGTAGCCTTTTCATGTTCAATAATGGATTCGTGTCCTATGGCGATTTTATCTTTTAAAAAATCGCCGCCTTTGCTTCCAGGTGCCATTTTATCTTCTGATTTGTAACATACTCTTGCGTAACGCTCCAAACGGGTGGTCATTGCTTCTCCTAATTCTGAAGCGTATATGAGCGCTTGGGGTTTTTGTATGATCATAGCCTAGTCCTCCAATAAATTAAGTATAAAAAAACCTTCAGATTTTGATCTATAAATTCCGGAATGTCTCCGAAGGCTTTGCGGAAAAATCGCTTTCCGAATGTTGCAGAACTTTTTTCACCAAATCATTTAAACGTGTTTCATTGCCCTGCAAATACAAATATCCCAGCAGCGCCTCAAATCCTGTACTCAAACTGTATTCGGCGGGATCCGCATTTTTAGGGGCGGTTCCTTTAGCGTTGCGCCCTCGCTTAACGATATCCTGTTCTTCTTCGTTTAACAAGGGAAAAATGTATTTGACTATCCGGGCTTGGCTTTTAGCTTTCACT
>JAISDD010000228.1 GCA_031265005.1 Syntrophomonadaceae bacterium
CTATAAGCCCATTTTCCAAAGCCAAGGCATAGGTTCCCAGCCCGCTTTTAGTGCAAAAATTATATCCTTTAATCTTTCCTACTGTAGCGCCGGCCCCAACTCCAACATTGCCTTCTTCAATCTTTATTCCGGCATTTCGGCAAGCTTTGTAACCCATTTCATCATCCGGCCTGACCTTAGAATCTCCTACCGCTAAATCAAATATGACCGCAGCGGGAACAATAGGAACCGTAACCTCTCCTGATTTATATCCTATTTCTCTTTCTTCTAAAAACCTCATCACGCCGCCGGCAGCGTCTAAACCATAAGCACTTCCGCCACTGAGCAGGATCCCATGTACTTTTTCAATCATATTGACCGGGTTAAGCAAATCGGTTTCCCTAGTCCCAGGAGCAGCGCCTCTTACATCAACGCCGCATACCGCTCCTTCGTTTCCGGTAAGTATTACCGTACATCCTGTTAAAGCCTGCATATTCTCACAGGATCCCACTGTTATCCCTTGTATATCAGTTATAGTCACTGTCATAAAAAGTTTCCCGCCATTCCATGGTAATTTCAATTAACGCGAACAGATTTTAGTACCCCCAAACGTTCCCTCAGCTCTTTGGCTAAGAATATAGCTGCCACCATTTTGAGCAAATCAAAGCCTACAAATGGAATAAATCCTATTTTCAATACCTGAACCACATCGACAGCCCGCCCCATGTAAAAATTAAGAATCATGTACATATACGGCAGCCCTATCGCATAGTAAACTAGCATAGCCACTATTGCCGCTGTTGTTAAACGTAATAAACTATTACTACTATCCCTACGCAATAATTTAGCTTGTACCCAGCCCGCTACAGAGAATCCTAACATAAAACCAAAGCTGGGCATGAGAACATATCCTGGCCCTCCATAAGGGGGCAAAGCAAACACCGGTAAACCAATCAACCCTAATAGCACATACGCTATGAAACTCAAAAATACTGCCCGCGGCGACAACAAATAAGCTGCCAGCATCATCACAAGAGGCAATAAACTGAAAGGAATAATGCCGAAAAGCGGAACTAAGCGTATAACAATGGTTACAACGCACATTATAGCAGTAAACATTGCGGCCCATACTAATTCTTTAGTTGATATTTTCATATTTTCACCTCTGTCAATTATTTTGGACTAAATTAAAACTAATATCAACGCTGCTGACCGAATGAGTCAATGCTCCTATGGAAATAAAATCCACTCCGCACATCGCTACTTTCTGTAAATTTTTTTCAGTTATGCCTCCGGAAGCTTCAGTTAAAGCTCGGCCTGCTATTTCTTTTACAGCAGTTTCCATCATTTCCAGCTCCATGTTGTCAAGCATGATTATGTCCGCTCCAGAAGCTAAAGCTTCTTTTACCTGTTCCAGATTTTCTGTTTCAACTTCTATTTTTATGGTGTGCGGCAATTTTTCCCGAAGCCTTGCCACCGCCTTGGTAATACTCCCCACCGCTTTTATGTGATTATCTTTAATCATGGCGCCGTCAAACAATCCGAAACGATGATTTCTGGCTCCTCCCATTACAACCGCGTATTTTTCTAAAACCCTCAAGCCAGGAGTAGTCTTTCGCGTATCTACTATTATGGCTTTTTCATGTTTAATTAAGTCCACCATTTTTCTCGTTCGAGTAGCTATCCCGGATAAACGCTGCAAAAAATTTAAAGCTGTTCTTTCTCCTGTCAGCAAAACTCGGTAAGGTCCCTTTACAACGGCTAAAATATCGCCAGATTCAACCTGATCCCCATCGTGTTTTAGAAAAGTAAACTCAATCTGCGGATCCAAACAGATAAAAACTTGTCTGCATATTTCCAATCCAGCTATCACGCCAAAACTCTTAGCCATAAATGCGCCTGTTCCTTTAACATCCGGCGCTATGAGATTATCCGTGGTTATATCCTGACATCCTATATCTTCTTCCAACGCTTTTAATATCAATTTCTCTAGTTGTAATATCTGCATAAATCTTTCCCCATCATTTAATAAGTTTAGCAAAATAAGCAATATTAGTATCCCTGGGAACGCGTACGCGCGGCAGCAAAAGCACTTCATTCCTACTGGACGCATATCCGTTCTCTGTAGTTACAGCGCTCTCATAGACAGCGTTTTCAACCATCTTGACCACTTTATCATTTAAAGCTCCTCCAGGATAACAAAAATGCCGGCAAGGATAATAAAGGTTATCTTCTAACACTTTTTTTGATCCGGCAATTTCATCCACCATATTTTCCGGAGCAAGTCCGGTCAAATCGGGATGGCTTTTGGTATGGCTTCCAATATCTATCCAATTAGCCTGTAAAAATCTCATTTGTTCCCATTCAAGGTAACGAGGATTATTTTCGCATTTGTCACTGATAGCATAAACGGTTGCAGGAAAACGATATTCTCTTAATACCGGCCACGCTTTAGTAAAAAAAGTTCTATATCCATCGTCAAAAGTTATGACCACGCATTTATCAACATTCTGATTGTTTTTCAGCAAGTTAATCGCTTCATTCATACTGATGACTTGATAATTGTTATCCCACAGATATTTCATCTGCTCCTTGAATTCGCTTTCCCTGACAAATAAATTATTAGGCCCGTCCCCCACTTCATGATACATCAAAATAGTAATTTTAGCGTTACCTGCAGACACAAAGGGCAAAGTATTTTGATTCGGAGTATCTATATTAATTACCCTATTACTTTCATCCCAATTAACAGTAATTCCTAAAGATTCCAAAAGAGTTGCCGGCACTAATGATACTCCTTGCACTTCCAGCGGCGCGATCGTTAAATTCAATTTCTTTCGGTTAACTCTAACCTCAGGATCATCAAAGGTAAAGCGAACTTTATTTCCATCATATTCCAATTGAACCGACCGTTTTTTATTATCCCAGCTAATATCATAGTCCAGTCCTTGTAAAACAGCCCTTAAAGGTATTAACACATGATTTTTGTGTATTCGGGAAGGAACTTCGGTAAAAAGCATTCGTCCGTCAATTATCGTTCTTACCAGCTCGGGCTTTTCAGATGCCAGTTCCTGCCTTTCAAGCTCTATTTTTTTTTCTAACGCTTCTTGGTATGCTTCTTCAGGATAATATGCATAAATAAGCCCAGTGGAAGCTGTTAAAGTTAAAATCAACAGTAAAACTAAGCGTATCCCTTGCCGCAATTTTCTCTCCTAATGTATATTGAATTAAACTTATGTAACATGCTAATCTTTAGAATTTCTTGAAAAACAACAGGGGTAACCTTCTTTATATACTCCACCGCTTTGACAGCGCTAACAGTTAACAAAAGACATGTGCTTTGTCCAGCGTATATCGTCCCTTTGAGGGTAATCTTGCCTGTAATGCCCTCCCCTGCTTTCTTGCCGCCATAAAGCAGCTTGTATAATAACTCCGGCAACCGTCAGCATATTGACCGTCTCATAATAATCCAGAATATTACCCTGTTTGCTTATATCATTACATAATGTTTCAACTTCACCCTGCGCTTTTTTTAGATCAGTTTCCGTTCGAATAATGCCTGCTTTTTCCCACATTATATCTTTTAATATGTATTGAGCTTTCTTAGCGTCTAAAACTTTATTATGGCTTGCTAATACAGAGCTTTCAGAAAATTCATCTATTATTTCTTTTAAACTCACCTGCCGGCGGTAAAGAATTTCTTCCGCCCGCTCCACAATCCTGTTGCCAAAAACAATCCCTTCCAGTAACGAATTACTGGCTAAACGATTTGCTCCATGTACTCCCGTACACGCAACTTCACCGCACGCATAAAGCCCTTTTACAGAAGTTTCGCCATAAGTATTGGTTTCAATTCCTCCCATGCTGAAATGAGCAGCTGGCGAAACAGGGATTTTATCTTTTTTTATATCTATTCCTGTTTTTAAACATGTTTGGTATATATTAGGAAAGCGTTTTTCAACTTGTTCAATTCCAGAAGCATCTAAAAATACATATTGATGATTACCCGCGTTCATCTCTTTTATTATAGCGCGAGTAACTACATCTCTAGGCGCCAATTCCTGTAAAGGATGATACAAGTGCATAAACCTTTTTCCTTGATGATCTACAAGTTTTCCGCCTTCTCCCCGAACTGCTTCCGATATCAAGAAACGCTGCGTATCGCGGCTATATAAAACCGTAGGATGAAATTGTATAAACTCCAAATCACTAAGCGAACACCCCATACGGAAAGCAGCAGCCATGCCATCTCCAGTAGCGACCGGCGGATTAGTAGAGTATTGAAATATTTGTCCGATACCGCCAGTCGCTACAATAACCGCTTTAGCAATGTAAACATAATGGTTTTTGCATACTGAATCATAAACTAAAGCGCCATAGCACTCTTTACCGTTTTTATCGCCTAAACAATCAACTAAAAACTGTTTCTCGCGCAATTGAATTGAGGGGTTGTCTTCACATTTTTTTACCAGCGCAGCTCTTATCGTTTCTCCTGTCGTATCCGCTGAATGCAGTATCCTCGCCCTGCTATGCGCTCCTTCCCGCGTCAAAGACACAGAACCATCCTTCATATCAAAAGAAGCTCCTAGTCTAATCAACTCTCTAACACAGTCAGGCCCTTCCCTCACTAGAATGTCAACAGCGTCAATGTTGCATAAGCCAGCGCCGGCTTCCAAAGTATCCTCTAAGTGCAAAAAAGGAGAATCTTCCTCATGTACCGCCGCGGCAATGCCTCCTTGAGCCAAACCAGTATTGGAATCTTTTAAAGTTTTCTTGATCAGCACCGTTACTTGTCCATATGCAGAAGCTTTGAGCGCGGTAAAAAGGCCGGCAATCCCTCCGCCTATGATTAGAAAGTCGGTTGATTTCACGTCGTAGTCCCTTTTTACTATTCCGATGTAACGAGTACTCATCATAATTTCACACTCAATAAGATCTTTTCTCCTTGAGAGTATTTAAAATAAACACCTTTTCTTGTTATTAAGCGCCTTATCCGCCCAAAGCTTCAACGTACCCCACAGTAGAAGTGTTGTTGTACTTACCACCGAACATAAATATTAAACGTTCATTTTATAAAATTCTAAAAAACGTAAAAGCTTCGCTGAATATATTAATTTTTACTCATAACGGCCTAAACAAGTTTTTTGAATTTTGTTAAATTTGTCCACAAATACCAATCGTGGACTATGTTTTTTATATTCCTCATCATCTAATATACTATAAGTTAATATAATGACTATATCCCCTTTT
>JAISDD010000276.1 GCA_031265005.1 Syntrophomonadaceae bacterium
TCAGAAATTAATCAATGAATTAGCCGAGGATGATCCATTTTGGCCACGATGGATTTATTTTGCAGAAAAGAATGGGGTTAAAATATGATACCAGTAATAAAACAAAAAGAACCTGAAAACTTTGATAGGGATGTTAGAACAAAAGGCTTGGATTTTCTCAAGAGAAATCCCAGTCCATCATCAAGGGAATTCGGTAGGCATAATTATTGGAAAAATATTAATTCTGAAATTTATCAAATATATAAAGGTATTTGTGCTTACACAGGAGAATGGTTCTCCAGTTCACAATCAAATATTTCTATCGATCATTTTATTCCTAAGACCAAAATTCCGCGATTAGCTTATGAATGGGACAACTATCGACTCACTACACAAAAAATGAATAATAATAAAGGGGATACCGTTGGATTGATCGATCCATTCGAAATTGAATTTGGATGGTTTGTATTAGATTTTCCAAGTTGTTTAATCAGACCTAATGATGAGCTCCCCGTAACTGAACACGAAAAGGTGCTGTTTACAATTAAAATATTAAAATTAAATTCCGATGATGAGATTGTTCAAAACAGATGTAATATTATCATATATTATATAAATGGTGACATCTCATTTAGATATCTAAAAGATAAATATCCATATATTGCATATGAACTAGAAAGACAAGATTTAGTTGATGCTATCCAGAGTTATTTTATGAGTAAACCAACTGTATAACTTACTTAGTTGACTGGAAAAAATGAAGTTCTTCCAAGTTGAAAAATAAAAGGTAAGCCAATGGCAAATATCAAGAAGAATTTATAAATTTAATAAACGTCTTTCGTTTATTATAAAGGTATCCTAATATTTCATTTTCCACATAGAGGATAGACGGCATTACGCCCCCTACACCCTGATTTGTCTGACGGAAGAAGCCAAATCATATTACACCCTGACTCCAATGAGGATGTACAGGTGAAAAGTACCATTAAATATCCCTCTGCTCAGACCAGGTAATTGGTGATATAGTAGACTTGAACAGTTACCCAATCGCGTCTTTGCGCTTCTCCGCGCGCATTTTTTCCATTTCTTCTTCAATGGGGAATTTTGCGGTGGCGGCAAGCATAAGCAGGCAAAGTGCCACATGAGGGATACCCATGAAGAAGATGAGTGCCGAAACTACCTCGGAGGGCTGCTCCGCGATTGCCGCGTCGTAGCGGAAATGCTGCAGGGTAAAAGATAATACTATAGGAATTAAACTGCTGACCATTTTGTACATAAGGGAATCAAAAGTACTGACTATACTGTCCAGCCGGACACCTTGTTTCCATTCAATAATATCAACAATGTCGTTACGGTTGGTGCTGACTATCGCCGCGGCAAAAGGATTCATCAAACCGGCGGTGATCATGCTGACGTAAACAGCGCCGATGCTGTAGGGATTGAACAGAAACCAGATTTTACCCGCAACAATGATAAGGGGAACACAAAGCATTGTATTTCTCCTGCCGAGTTTTTTGTGGAGCGTTTTAATAAAAAAAATTCCTATCATACCGCTAATCGTAAAGGCCGACATGAACTGCGTGGACAGACCCGTTGAGCGCATAACATAGGTCGTGAAGTAAAGCATGCTGTTTAGCATGAGATATATAATCGTGTTAAAAAACAACAGGAACAGCAGATTCCTGGTGTGAAGTCTTTGGCTCATCAAAGAGGCCAGCGCCTTTTTTACACTGACCCGCTCTTTACCGGCCGGTTTAATGTTCTCTTTGGTTGTAAAATGAAAGAAAATTATACAAATAATTCCAATAGACGCAAAAATGACCGCAACCAGGAAAATCTTGTTGCCGTCGGAAATATTGCCGCTTGTATCCAGAGCGTCGAACATTCGCATCAAAGGCAGACAAAGTACTGTGCCAATGTAACTGCCCAAAGTGTTACCGGCCGTAAAAAATGTATTAAGGGAAAGGCGTTTATATGAATCATTGGTAACGAGCGCCGCGCTTTGTAAAGACAGCCCCATAAAAGTCATAAAAACGCTATATATTAAACTAAGTATAAGAGCACCCCAATATTTAGCTGATTGCAAAATATTAAAATTGGTAAACATCAAAACGAGGGTTATCATAAGAAATGGGCCAAAGTGGATTGCATAAGGACGCATTCTTTCGCCATTTTTGAATTTGCGATTGGCAACAAAAAAACCTATCATAGGGTCGTTGACAGCGTCCCATACAAAACTGATGGAAATAATTGTTCCGGCAGTAATTGGATCCAAAAAAATAACATTTGTCAAAAAGAACAAAAAATATAAGTTCTTAAAAAAACTGGCTACATTGAACGCAATACCGAGAGCGGCAAAACCAAAATTACCCAGCAGTGTAAACGAACCGCCCGTCGTATTGCTTCTGGATGACATGCCTGAACCCCTCTCGTAGTTGGTTATTTTTCAACAAATCTTAAAAAGCCTGCCTTTTTAGAGGCAGGCTTGCATTAAACATATTACAGCACAGATGTTGTAGTAAGCGTAAAATTTGCCAATTGTATACCGTGCTGTTACACCTGCTTATGCTGCGGCTTCGGCTGGGTATTCCTTGTCAATCTCCCAGATTTTGCTGATAACCTTTTGCCTGTAGAGGATCAACATAAAAACTATAACCACAACAAATAAAATTCCGCTAACCATGAACGGAATAGTATAGGAACCTTGCCTGAGCGATGCCAAATAGGCAGACAAAGGCGCCGCAGTCGCGGTGGAAAGGCTCGTAGCCGTTTGGCCCCAACCAAAGAAAAACGACCCTTTCTTCCTTCCAAAAAACCGGGGTATCATGGTGGAACTGAAGTATATGCTTGACACGCCGATTTCGCCGGTCAGCGCCACAACAAATGCAATAACTACGCCGCTTAAGTTGAAAGCCGATAAGGCAAAAAATAAAACTATAATATAACCCAAAGATACCGAAAATGAAATCTTCGGTCCAAAACGGTCATTCACAATGCCAAACGTCATGGTCATAATGGTCTGTCCGATCTGCATGACCGACATCATCCAGGCCATACTCATCGTGTCGAGACCAAAACTTAAAAATACCAGCGACTTTTGTGATGAGTATAAGCTCCACGCGATATTACACAAAAATATGCCTATCAATAATACATAAACAATGGGCATCTTCATAATGCGCGTGGCCGGCATATTGAGTTCGTGATAGGTTTCCCCTTTCCTGGGATTATCCTTGCCGAAGGCAACCGGCTCCATGCCGTAATATGACGGCACCCTGGAAAGCAGCAGGCTGGCTGCCGTAACGATTACAAAGGATACTATGGCTGCTCCTAGGCATAAAGTATTAAGACCGTAGTGTAAGTAGACACTTGCCGATATCGGCGCGAATGCGACCGCAAGTAATGAGCCAATCGCCATGGCCCCGGTAAATATCTTGGTGACGCCTGTTTTAAACCAGTTTGTAACGAGGGTCTGGTTCATGAGCGGACCCATCAAACAGGGAGCAATGCCATAAAAAACCGCGCCAATCCAAACCACCTGAATGCTTGAACCAAAGGCTATCGTCAAATAGTATATGGCCTGGCAGACGCCGCCCAGCGCGTTGATGACCTTTGGATTGTACTTTAACACAATAGGCGTGATAAACGTACTGATCACCATAGTACCTATAGCTAAAATCGACGTGATCAACATAACCTCTACATCAGAGCAGTTGAATTTTTCTGCCAATGGCCGTAGTGTCATCGCAAATACTACAGAGCTGACAATGCGTAAAGATACGCTTGTTGTGGAACCTATCGCACACAGCCATGCCCTGGTTTTGTTGCTTTTAATAAATGTCCCTTTCATTGTGGAATCACTCACAGATTCCTCCTTTCTATTGTTTTCTGAACCTCAGATGTACCGGGCATACCCGGCGTGGGGCCTGCTTAGTCAAACTTCTTCCACTGCCACTCTGTATCGATCATAAGCTCTGCCGACCCCCGGTCGGCGGGTATGGCAACGCTGTTGATGAGGGCGGCGGCGGAAGAATTAAGGAAGGCCTGTAACCATGCGTGTTCCTCGGGCTGTGCCAACTTCTCCCCTGAGTCCTTAAGCATTTCTTTACCCGTGGCGCGGGCAATATCGGCGCTCCAATCGGCTAACATCTCTGTATTTGTTGATCCCGGACACTCCGTGTTGATACGAATACCGAGCTTTTTAAGTTCTACCGCCTTCAGTACCATGTACAAATGCATTGCCAATTTGGTGAATGGATAGGTTGCGCTTCCCACATAAACATCGTTCATATAATGGCGCTTTTCGGGGTCGGATTTGGTTTCGCCCCATCCGTACTTGCCGAACTCCTCCACATGGGCCTCGCACCACTTTTTTGCCTCCGCAAAAGTAGCAGTTTCGATCAAGGGACGAATCTCGGCGGCATATTTTCGCCAGACGAGATTCGATCCTCCCCCCGTTGTAATCGTAATGGCGGAATCCCGGAGCATGAACGGTATCACCTGTTCTATCAGATGGCGCAAGCCGCAGAACATGACCAACAGGATGTCGAGAGGGGGATGTGTCGCTTTGAGGCCGGCGGTGATGATCAAAGCGTTAACAGCCCCGCCCACCTCCTTCACCGCCCGCTCAATTGATTCCTGGTTCCTGAGATCAACCGCCAGGGGATGGATATTCGGATATTCCACATGTTCCGGCACATTCACGTCAAGCGCGTAGACTTCGGCGCCGAGTTCCGCCAGCAGTTCCGCGGTGGCCCTGCCCATCCCTGACGACGCCCCCGCGACGATCACCCGTTTGCCGTCATACCGCAGCATCTCCAAAAATTTCGATGCCTTTTCCTGTTTTCGAGTAGCCATATCACATTACCTCCGTTCACTATAGGTTTAACGATGCCCTGATCGTATTGTGGAATATGGTAATCCTGTATAAAAATTCCGCGCAAGTTGGCAGTTTGCCAAAATTTTGAGTGGCTATGGCTCTAAAAATACAGCCTCGTGGCAACAAACGAGCCGCGCATAAAAGAGGCCGGGATTATTTTTCCAATAGCAGGAGCGAAATTTCCACGTACAGCCGTTCCTCCGGATCATCCAGATCGAGGTCTATCAGTTTTTGTATACGTTCCAGCCGCGCTATAAAGGTATTGCGCTGAATACCCAGCAGACGGGCGCTCTCGGAGGTATTGCGGCCTGTTGACAGGTACACTCTCAGGCTTTCACAATATGAAACGGCCGCGCCCTTATCGCGCTCCGCCAATCGCCTGACGCACCCGGCAACCATCAATCTCGCGGGTAAAATGCCACAGCCAGATTGAAGAAAATACTGAAAGGCATAGTCCCTGAAGTGGTATATATGTTGATCGGAATGGGCTGCCATCCCCAAACGCAAGGCCATGACAGCTTCCAAGAAAAATTCTTTCAATTCAAAAAAATTCTCAAAAACGTCGCTACAGCCCGCTTTTATATTCAATTTGCCGGTAGTTGTTTCAATTTTTTTCAGGAAGCCGTTGTTTATGCACGTTGAGTTCGCAGCCACAAGAACCGCGATTGCTTCTTCAACAGGAACCGCCGTTGCCGAGGGTAGATCTATTTCAATCCACCACGCCGAATGTTGCGGCGTAAAGCCGGGCGTCATATCCATTGCCGCAAGGCAGACAAATTGCTGTCCTTTCCGCGCAATAACAGGAAGCGTACTCTTTAACTGTCTAATCTCTCCCGCGCTGTACACGCGGCCGTTTATGATATTCATCATGGTTTTTCTTAAAAGGCTGCCGGTTTCCCCTTTTAAGGTACAGTGTACGAGCGCCGCTTCCAAATACCTTCCCAGATACTTTATCAATGCCGGATCCCGCATCCTGAAAGGGCGGTTGTTGTCATGAACATACAGCACTGCCGCTCTTGCCGCGCCTTCGAATAAATTCAGCGCCAAAGCCCCGCCGCTTATAACGGCGTTGGCCACCGGAATAAGCTCCCGGCTGCCGGCAAGGGCGTTTGCCGTGTCTTCATCATATTCTTTCATTAATTCAGGAATGAGGTATTCCTGATCATTGCTATATTCGTACTCTTTACGAATAATACCCTCTTTGAACCGGGCCAGGTAACGGCAGTCATTATCCAGTATCCGAAGCGGGTTTTTGATAATGGGGAAACTGTGTGCGAGATAATCCGTCAGGGGAGCCTGCTTCAACAGCAGATTCCTTAACCCGTCATCCCAGGCCGCGTATTTTTCAAAAATCTGTAATACGGCGTTATAGAGCTTAACCATACCGAGGCGTTGATTGAGCGTGATAACGAGAAATCGCGGCGGGCGATTGTATTTCACGGACAGTTGGCCGGATATGATCAGGCAGTTCTTTTCAATTTTTGGCTGCGCCGGCAGATGACTTGAGTTTATCACATAGACACGGTGACGCTCAAAGGCCTCGCCTTCGTGGAACAAGGGCGGCAAAAGTACCAGATCGTTAAACCAGGCTTCGTTTTGGTTTAATTCCGCGTTTGGATAACGCAGCATCAGCTCATCAAGTACTATGTTGACGCTTAACTTCATGCCGCCGCCCCCGGTTCCCTTTCATGTCCGCGAAGCGTTAGAC
>JAISDD010000002.1 GCA_031265005.1 Syntrophomonadaceae bacterium
CTTCCGCTTGTGACGGGGGGATTGTTTATACTCATGGCGGCATTGCTATTAAAGGCTTCGCTTAAATCGTGATCGCCAAGTTTTTCGGCAACGTCTTCGGGTTTTAGAAAATGCCAGGCCGCAAACGCGGTAGTAGTAATAAGCATTATTGCCGCAATGACAGCAACAGCGCTGAAAGAGCGCCTGATGGTCTGTTTTTTCAAAGTGGGTTCCTCCTTCATTATCAATTCTTGTTTTACTTTTTGTATCAATCTAGCGTCAGGCGTCTCCGAACTGCGAAACGCTTTTTTGAGCAGGAGGTCCACATCGTAATTGATTTTATTTTTCATATTCGGCAACCAATCCTTTCTCAATAAGTTTTCGCGCTTTGAATAATCTGCTTTTAATGGTTCCGGCGGGAAGCCGGAGGGTCAAGGCTATGTCCGATACGCTCATTTCATTAGTATAATAAAGAATAATCGGGATTTTAAGTTTTTCCGGCAGAGCGTCGACCAACCCGCGCACAACGCTAATTTCCTCCTCTGCCAGAAGGGTCTCCTCCAGGCCAATACCGCCAGCCGATACCGCTTCGGGAAGTGGTTCGGCGGGAGCCAATCTTTTACGGCGAGCGTGTTTTCGTTTCTGACTTTTCCAAACGAATATTGATGCGGAAAAGAGAAAGCTTTGCGGATTGTCCGAACCTCTTATTTTAGGCAACTGTTCAAACACCCTTAAAAAAGTTTCTTGGAACAAATCCTCCGCGTCCTCTTTTGTGTACGCCAGGCTCCGGCAAAACTTGTAAAGCGAAGCGCCGTACTCGTCCACCAATGATTCCGCGGAAATGTCACATGGTCTTGATCGAATAGCTTTCATTGCGCGCAATACTTCCAAATCCAACCTCCTTTCAAAATCCTGTACAACTGTTAATAGTCACAAGATTTCAAATGGTTCATTTTTTTGTAATTTTTTGTCATACAGCTACGCCCTCCCTGACGCTTTTACCCTTCATGCCGCGGAATAACTTTCAACTTGTAAATTGAGGGCTGTATAGCCTTGATTTCCGATTTGCCGCATGATATAGCCGGGTTTGCGGGGCAGTCCCGCCTGTTTTCGCTATTGGATCACCGTTTACATCATAAATAATCAACAAGGCATAAAGCAACAGAGCTGGCGGTAGAGCTTTTCTTCAATACGCAATAAAAAACAAAGATCCTAATTTTTTAACAGTAAAGAGAAAGATTTTCTTTTTTCGCATATCCGCTTAATCCCTAGAAAACGAAGATACCATCACATCATCAATGGCAATATATGGTATAGAATAATCAACTACCAGTTTTTCAATGGCGTTGCGGTTTCCCGTCACAACAACTCCGTGGCACAGGATACCGTTTTTCTGTACATAAACCAGCGCGTCCGCGTAGCCGTACCTAAATCTGATTACGTCTAAAAAATCTTTCTTTGCCGCCATGTATTTCAGCAAGCTGATAAAATGGGTTTCATATCCCTGCATGTGCAATTCGCTGAACACCGACATATCAATGGACATTTGCCCCCATTCCGTACCGGCGGTATACTGTCGTCCGTCCAGCGGATTATAGTAGCTGCTGTTTATAATGGGGAAAACGGCAAATTGAACCACACAGACTATTGCTATAACAATAGACACCGAAGCGGTTACGACGCCGCCCAATTTCCGGTTCATGTGCTTTCTTATTTTTGCGGCTTCCGTTTGGCCGGCGAAAGCGGATGAGAGCGGCGCGTTAGTTTCATAGGGAATGGCTTCCATGATTTGAGCGGATAAATAGTCGTTTATGGCCTCGCTTTTTGCAATTTCAGCCTCAACCATCTGCCTTTCTTCTTTTGTTGCTGTTCCGGATTTGTATTTTTCGAGCATAGTCTTAAAGTCCATAATGTTCCTCCTTTAATTGTTCTGCCAACAATCTTCTGCCGCGGTAGATAAGAGATCTTACCGAGCCAGGGGACATATTCAAAAGCTCCGCAATATCAGTTTGAGGGATATCGTTAAAATAGAAAAGCGTGACGGCCTCGCGGCAAATATCTGGGAACGTCAAAAGCGCCGAAGTAATAATTCGTCGTTCTTCTTCCCGGATGATGTTCAACAAAACATCATCTACACTCTGAATATCAACGTATTCATCTATTGACGTTTCAGAAACAAACCGATTTCGCCTGCACATATCAATCCATGTTGTTTTACAGACTTTAAGAAGCCACAGCTTGAAATTGGTTTCTTGCACATTAATGGACAATAGCGCCTTAACAAACGCCTCGCTTACAATATCCTCCGCTGTATTATGGTTTTTGCACATGGCGAGGGAGTGAAGGTAGGCTTCGCCCGCATACAAACGATAAGCCCTTTCGATTGCATTTGGTTTCACTGCCTCACCCTTTTCATCTAAATAACGCGCGAACTTGAAAAATGTCACAAAGCTTTCCGCACCCAATCAGGATTTTTCTTTCTCTCGTCCTGTCATCAACGAGTTTAGGGGCATTTTTAGAAATCGCCCCAATATCGGACATTTTTGGTACCTTCTTCCATTATATAAAGCGTCTGAATACGTATCATTGTAATGTCTCAGCCTCATTCCTAAGCTAATTGCTTTAACGAACAGTCTTTGAAAGCGATTTGACGCGATAGAAAACCCGCCTGTCGTCAGGGCAGGCAAGCTGGAAAGGGGCGGAGTAAAAAAATGTCTCGTACATCCCAGCCGAAGGGGTATTTTAGTTACTCTTCTTGTAACATAAAAAGTTATTCAGACGCTGAAATAGTAAAAATTTTGTTGTGTATTTTTTAAGAGGATTTCGATATAATAAATAAAAAGTGGTCATAGCCGCTTCAAAGGCGGCAGGTCAGCCAACTATTAAAAATAGCCGTAGACCTTGGGAAGGGGGCGGCTATTTTCGTTCTAAGTGTCTTAGAAACAAAATTATGAACGTAGCAAAACCTATCATTAGTGATATAGCTTCGAATACGCTCATGGCATCACCTCCTTTTTGTTCCCCGGATGTATGGAGGCTAAGCCTGCCGCCTAGTGCCACATATGACCACTGGAAATATTATACCAAAAAAAGCACTTTAAAAGAGTGCTTTTTTTGTATGCAAATACAGAAAAAGGAGGCGAAGAAAATAGTTATCAATCAGAATTTGACTAATATAAACAGTATATATAAATGGGAATATTTTATTTCTGGTTTTGCATTATGTAGGGTCCGCATTGTCAGCGCATAATAACGCGGCATTTTTTAAATCCGTGTACCGCGCCCGCGCCGCTTCCGCGCGTTATTATGTGGACGAAACCGGCATCTGGCAGTGTGTGGCCGATGGGGAAGGATTTACTGGAAATGGTTGAAAAATTTTAGAATTATGCAGATAATAATATTCGGAGGAAATCATCATGTACCAGAATGAAACAATTAAACTACTGCGGAATGAATTTACTCAAAGATTGCTTACTGACGGTGGGATAGAAAAAGGTATGCGGGTTTTAGATGTGGGATGCGGTTCAGGCGATGTAAGTATTATGGCGGCTGAAATGGTTGGTGACAGTGGAGAAGTGGTAGGATTTGACATTTCTGAAAACGCTTTATCCATAGCGAGAAACGCAGTAAAGGAGAAACACATTTCAATAGTGCAATTTATTCAGGCAGATATCGCTGACCTGCCGGAAAGCATCGGTACATTTGACGCAATCATCGGCCGCAGGGTTTTGATGTACCAAAGCGATGCGGCGCAAAGTATTAGTAGTTTGCTGCCATATTTAACCGCAAAGGGAAAAATGATTTTTCAGGAAAGTGATTGCATGACAGCATCCTTTCATGCCGACTCAATGCCATTACACACGAAAGTACAAAATTGGACATGGGATACTGTGGCAAAAGAAGGGGGCAACATTCACATCGGAAGGCAATTATATTCTCTTATGAAAAACGCAAAACTAAATATATTATTGACGCGTGCGGAGGCAATTCTGCATACGTTCGAATCCGGCAGCGATTTTGGATGGGCAGCCAAAATGATGGAACCCCGCATGATTTCACAAGGTGTGGCGACCGCAGAAGAAATAGATACCAATACATTGGAAGACAGACTTCAATTGGAATTGGGCGGGAGTGACACCCCCTTTATTCGAGACATGGCCTTTGGTATATGCGCGGAAAAAATTAATTACATACCACAAAATAAACAAAAGAGTATTAGCTTGCCAGTTATAACTCTTTTTGTACAATAAAATAATAATATTATACGGGTGTACGAGGTCTGTTTACGCTTCGCTGCCTTACGGCGGCTCAGGTTCCGGTTTTGCTAGGTAGTCGCTGCGCTCATTCTCATGGCAAACCTTTGCTGCGATTGTAGTATAGAACATTGCTGCGCATTGCTCCATTGCCAGCCCCAAATGTTGCAAACAGCTGGAACGTTATGCGAAGTGTACCCTAAAATGTATTTTAGAATATAGTTCTTAAATAAAAAATACATTAGGTATATTTTAAGGAGAGAAGAATGAAAAAACAAATTATATTCCCGCTTGTTATCTGGTTGTTTTTTATGACCATTGCGGTATCACTTGGCTTAACAATCCATTTATTCTATTTATTTAATTTTACCTATATAGGTACATGCGTTGCCGGCGGTATATTTTTGAAAATGAGAAAATTTAAATATGCACGGCTTATAGTGTTATTTGCCGTTGGTTTATATATGTTTGGTTATCTTGGAATAATATCAAATGAAAATATGCAAATAGAAGGATTTTGGGTACTTCTATTTAATGGGGTGTTTTATGCCGCCGTTCTCCATTATCTCATCGCAAAAATTTTTGGTCCTGTGCTTTTTGGCAGAGGCTGGTGCGGATATGCCTGTTGGACCGCAATGGTACTTGAATTATTACCTTATAAAGTGCCGCAAAACCCAAGAAAAAACATTGGTTATATTAGGTATATTGTTTTTGCCGGATCATTAGTTTTTAGTATCATTCTATTTTTAAAGCAAGTTCCCTATAGGGGAAACATTATGTTTTGGAGTTTTATTTTGGGGAATATTCTATATTATGTAATTGGCATTACGCTTGCTTTTGTTTTTAAGGATAATAGGGCATTTTGTAAATATATTTGTCCAATTACTGTTTTTCTAAAACCCGCAAGTTATTTTGCGTTGCTTCGTATAAAAATAAATACAGA
>JAISDD010000022.1 GCA_031265005.1 Syntrophomonadaceae bacterium
CTATTTGCTCGCCGTATATGGTAGATTTACCTAATAAAATTTTGAACCCGTTGTCCGAAGCGGGATTATGGCTGGCCGTTATCATCAGTCCGGCTTCAACACGCAAATGAACCGCCGCAAAATAAAACATAGGCGTTATCACTTCCCCCACGTCTATAACATTTAATCCGGACAACAGCAAATTTTCCACTGTCAAATCCCGAAAATGCAGCGATGAAAAACGATTGTCACGCCCTACTAAAACAGTATTTTGGTTAGACGAATACGCGTATTTTGCGAATGCTTTCGCGATACCGGCAACCATGTCGTCATTTAATTCTGTCCCGGCCCGGCCTCTGATGTCATATTGACGAAAAATTGGTGAATTTTCCATGCTAGTCCCCTTTTCATTGGCAAAAGTTTTTATTTTTAGTAATATAATAATTTAATAAAATATTTATTCATAAAAATTTAATCCGCGCGCAACTACAATCAACCGGCGGATTAAAATCTTGTAAAACAGCTAAACTGTACATATTTATTATAACATTAGGATTTTTTCAATATTTGCTGTAAATATCCAAAAAGCGGGCTGTCGTTCAGCGCATAAGCAGCCTATAGACGCCACATTGATTTTATTAATCTATTTTGACGGTCCACTCGAAGGGATCGTCAATAACTCCTGACTGAACGCCAGTGATAAAATCATAAAGTTTTTTAGCTGTTTCACCAGTTTCAAAATTATTTATGACAATAGTGTCGCCATCCCAGTTCAACTCTCCTATAGGAGAAATGACCGCGGCTGTTCCGGTCCCGAAAGCTTCTTCCAGCAGACCTTGTTTATGAGCTTGATAAATTTCATCTATCGCTATTTTCGTTTCATTTACCTTTACGCCCCAGTGCTTTAGCAGCCGTATAACGGAATCCCTGGTTATACCGGCTAGTAAAGTTTCTTCCGTCAAAGTAGGGGTAACGACTTCGCCATTAATTTTAAAGAAGACATTCATAGTACCGACTTCATCAACATATCTTTTTTCGATCGCGTCCAGCCACAATACTTGGGTAAAGCCTTTTTTAGCGGCTTCGGCCTGCGCTAACAGGCTGGCGGCATAATTTCCAGCGGCTTTAACCTGACCCATACCGCCTTTGACCGTACGGGCAAACTTATTTTCCACAAAAATTTTTACCGGATTAATGCCTTCCGGATAATACGCCCCTACCGGCGATAATATGATTATAAACAAATAAGTGCTGGCTGGCTTGACGCCGATATGAACGTCGGTTGAAATAACAAAGGGCCTGATGTAAAGAGAAGTGTCTTTCGCGCTGGGGATCCATTCCCGGTCCACTTTAACCACTGCTTTTATAGCTTCAACTATGGCCTCGGGTTCCAGCTTAGGTATGCATAAGCGCTCACAGGATAGATTAAGGCGGGCAGCGTTGGCGTATGGTCTGAATAATAGCAAGTCTCCGTTCGCTGATTTATACGCTTTTAATCCTTCGAATACCGATTGCGCGTAATGGAGCACATCAGTGGCCGGATCAAAACTTAAAGGTCCGTACGGCACTATTCGGGGGTCATGCCAGCCCTTCCCGCTGGTATAATTCAATAAAAACATATGGTCGGTAAAATAATGGCCGAATCCTAAATGGTTTTGATCAGGTTTGCTTTTCGGATCAGGGTTTTTGGTTACAGCGATGTCCAACGCCATAGCTAGTCAGCTCCTTTATAAATGGTGAGATAAAAATTTAATCACTTAGCTTATAATAATAGCAAATTTTTAATATAATTTGTAGTATAGTAATTTCATAAAATTGAACTGAAATTTAAAATCAGCAATTTTAGCCCGGAAATTTTTCGCAAAACGCTGACCGAAATGTAAACACGTTTTATACTATTCGGAATAGGTAGGGAAAAAAGCCATATCGATACACAGATCGTATATACTAAGTAAAATGTGTCTTTTCGGCCTATAACCAGCAAATACAGGAGAATATCATGAAAAACCAACTTATATCAAATTCTCTGGCGGCAATTATTTTTGAAGCGTACCATAGCCTGGATAAACAAAATAAAAACCAATTAATCATCAACGCTGGCTTGAGCAGCACCCTTTATTTAATCAATAAAGGCCGTATTTACGCGCTCCTCTGCTCAGATGGCGGCGTTTTTGAAGGTTTAGGGATAAAATGCGGTATGCGCACGGTTGACCAGGCGATTCATTCCGTAAATATCGACCCCTTAACGCTGGAGCCTAAGCTCAGTATTATTGGGGGCGGAGAAGGCCAAAAACCCGCAGGCGTTTGCGGCGCCGGCGCTGTAAGCGCGGTGGCTCAGATGGCTGAAGCCGGCATTATAGAGCCTGACGGTAATTTTTCTAAACAGGCCGTATCCCCCCGGATACGCGGCAGCGAAAGCGGAGACCTTGAATATGTGCTGTATTTCGGCCTTGACGCTTCTCATATAGATGTAACTATTTCCCAAAAAGATGTGCTATCCGTACAAAAAACCAAAAGCTCTATTTATGCCGGCGCGAAATATTTAATGAATTATGCCGGAATTACTAAAATAGACACGATAATTTTAACCGGCGCTTTCAGCGAGTACCTTAACAAAAAACATGCGCTTGCTCTGGGCTTGTTTCCTGACTGTCATTTGGATAATGTGAAAACCGCCGCCGCGGACCATTTTAATATGGATGCCCAATCATTGAACGATGAACCCCGTAATATGATCGAGTGGGCGGTTAAAAATATAGAAACAGTTGAACCAGCATATAACAAGGATTATTCCGTCATGCTCGCCCAGGCTGCGATTATACCGCATGAGAAAGATTCTTTCAGCATCAACCATCCTTATTTATGGAATTGCTCTGCTGACAGCGGTGTGCCAGCCGTTTCCTCCGGGATGCGCGTTGACGCTAAAATATTGCCCGGCGGTGCTTTACGAAACAGTTCTTCTGCCGAATTTGCTCCTAAGCGTTACATAAGTTTGCCTTTGATTAAAAGAAGCGAAGCTGCTGCTGCCGGGCGCATAGCTGAACAAGATATAAATTCTTTTTTGAGAGGCGGATATATTTATGAATCTCTTGATGAAGTGAAAATCAACCGGTCTCTTTTGGAGCATCCGTTAATAAAGAAAACTTTACATTACATTGAAGAAAATGCTGATTTACCTATTATTTTAGAAATTTCCGGACCTTTTTCCGTTTTAGCGGCCCTTATAAATCCTGTGCGTTTATATGTTGATTCTTTACAAAACAAAGAAAAAATAATGTTTATATTAAACAATATAGCTGAATCTTTAGCGGAATATACGATCGAAGCGCTGAAAAAAGGGCTGAAAATCATATCTTTCGCCAATGTTGAAGGAGTAAGCGAATTGGTAGGTCCAGCCTTTTATGCTGAGATAAGCGGAGCGGCTGATTATCTGTACTTGACCAAAATAGCTGATCATTTAGACCAAGGGCTAGTCCATATTTGCGGAAAATCTTCCTATTCTTTGCATAACGCTGGTTTGGTGACCGCTAAAACCTACAGGGTTTCCGCGGAAGTGGAATACATAGACTGCTTGTTTGCATACTCTCAGAAGAAAGCCTTTCGCTTTGTAGGACACGGCTGTTTGCATACTAAAAAAACAACCTTCCTTCCGCTGATCTATCAATTGCAATTGACATGAAAAAATTATGGCCTTAACTGTTCGACGTCCACTGGATTCACATGTACCATACAGTGCTTTATCAGGGGAAAGTTATTTTCCATTGCGTCATGAACTTGCTGGGCTATATTATGAGCTTCCAGTAGAGTAGCGCTCTGATCGGCGCTTATTTCTACGTCAACGTAAATTTTATCCCCAAAAATACGGGTTTTAATTTGATCCACAGCCATAACCGCCTCATGAGCTTTGATAATCTCGAGCATTTCCTCTATGACTGCGTCACTGCAGGAGCGGTCCGTCATTTTCCCGATGGCGTCTTTAAATATACCAATGACGGCTTTCAATATAAATAAACAAATAATCACACTGGCTAAAGGGTCGAGCAGGGGAAATCCCATTCTGGCCCCCAAAATGCCGGCGAAGCTTCCGACAGAAGAAAGAGCGTCTGAACGATGATGCCACGCGTCAGCCATGAGAGCGCTGGAATTACCTTTTTTGGCAGCTTTATATGTATACCAATACATACTTTCTTTTACGGCTATGGAAACTAATGCGGCTATCAACGCTAAAGAACCTGGAATTACAAAATAGCCGCCATGATTATAAATGATTTTTTGTACTCCTGACCAGCCGATACCCAAACCTGTTACAAATAAGACCGCGGACAAAATAATTGCGGCGACGCACTCAAAGCGTTCATGTCCGTACGGATGTTCTTTATCCGATTTTTTATGAGCCAAATTCACGCCGACGATCACGATGACCGTACTGAAAACATCCGCTAGCGAATGCAGGGCATCAGAGATCATGGCTGCCGAATGCGCAGTCACTCCGGCCACCAATTTAAAAAGCGACAGAACAGCATTAACAATAATGGTGTTTCGCGCCGTCTTAATAGCTGCTTCCTTATTTGCCGCCGTCATCAACGTTATCCTTTCCATTCATTCAGATATTATATTATAATACTATTGAAGATAAAATTAAATTTACTGCGATACGTATAAAAATCATACTGGTAATGTTTTGAAGGATAATATCCTCGCTGGGAGAAAATTAACACAAGGTGATGTATTATGCTCAATTTAGACAAGCGCTATTTAGTTGTTGGCATTTTATTTATAGGTTTATCTTTTTTCATCGGACTAAAATACGCAGAACACCAAAATAACTTTAAAATTCAAGAAACCACAGATTTGGTTGCCATCAGCGGCGATACTGAAAACAATAGTACAGTTCAGGAATCTTTCAACACTATTCAAGTTTATGTGACGGGAGAAGTTGTAAATCCTGGAGTGTATGTTTTAAATGAAGACGCGCGCGTTCACGAGGCGGTCGATATGGCTGGAGGGTTATCGTCTGAAGCCCAGGACAAAAATTTGAATATGGCCGCGAAGTTAAGAGACGGCGAAACTCTGTATGTACCTTCCATCAACGAGACCGGTCCGTCTGTTGCTCCTTCTGTTTCGGCCGCCGCTAACAGCCGGGTAAATATCAACACTGCCAGCGCGGCGGAATTAGAGCAAAAACTTGACGGCATTGGCCCCTCTCTGGCTCAGCGCATTGTGGAGTATCGCGACAATCAAGGTTTTTTCAAAAAAGTTGAAGACCTGAAAAAAGTATCTGGAATAGGTGATAAAAAATTCGAAGCCATTAAAGAACAGATTGATGTGTGAGTATTTTACCTGAGACAGGCGGAGATGATTAATGAATAATTTTTGGTTTCGGGTTTTTCTTTTTCTGTCTTTATCTATAGTTTTGGCTCTTTACCGATGGTGGATTATAATTGCGGCATTGGCTGTACTTTTGTCTGTGGTAATAGTTTTTTATCCTGACAAACGCCGGGAAGCTGGTTTATTTCTTCTGTTCATTATTTTGGGAAGCGGCTATTTTCAGTTAAGGCACATCGAGAAACCGGACTTTGGGGAAGTATCAGAAAATAAAGTTTTGCAGGGAGAAATACTTACTATTCCGCGTCATACCGAAGACAGAACCAGGTTTGTGCTGCGTTGTAACGATAAAGACCCGGCGCAGCGGAAAATTCAAATATTTTGTAATTTCGATGGTAATCTTCAGCAAGGAGAAACGATCCGTATCGAGGCCGATTATGAGCTGGCTGCCCGGCCTGGCAACCCTGGAGAATTCGATTATCCTACCTACCTTTCCTATCAAAATATTTTTTATGTCGCGTCGGTTGATGAATTAGAAAAAATAACTGTCATCGCTCCAGCCTCCGGCATTAAAAAATGGATGAACAGTTATCGCCAGATTATTGAAAAGGTTTTTAAAGAAGCCTTACCTTTAGACGAAGCTAACATCTTGTTAGGAATGCTGCTGGGCAACATTGACGGTATCGAAGCCTCCGAGTACTCTAATTACCAAAAATCCGGCATTGTACATATATTTTCCGTATCCGGGATGCATATAGCCTTTTTGCTTTTAATGATTACTTATATCTGTTCTTTATTGAAACTCCGTAAGCGCAATCGCTTCTTGGTGGTTTTAATTATATTCTTACTATACGGTTGTCTTATTGGCTGGCCGGTGCCAGTGGTGCGCTCTGTTTTCATGGGATTGCTGCCTCTTTTAGCTCATTATTTGGGGCGGGATAATGATATGCTCAACAGTTTAGGGTTATCAGGAGTATTTATATTGCTGATAAATCCTCAAAGTCTCATGCAGATATCTTTTCAGCTTTCTTTTTTAGGGACCTGGGCTCTGGTCTACCTGTATCCTTTGTTAAAAAAATACCATATTTTCGGCTCAACTAACAGTATAATCATTGATAAATATTTGAAAGACCTGCTTTTGATCCCTTTTTGCGCGCAATTATCCGTACTTCCGCTGATAGCTTATAATTTTAATATTTTCAGTCCCATATCCATTATCAGTAATTTATTATTGAGCTACGTATCCGGAGCTATTGTGATTCTCGGCTTCATAGCGTTGATTTTTGCTCCTGTTTTCAGCGCCCTCAGTTCATTGATTTTATTCGCGGGCGGTTGGCTTATTGAAATCATGCGTACGGTTACCCGCATTTTACTGTATGTACCAGGTTCCTATTTTTGGGTGGCTACTCCTGGCGTTTTGCTGATCATATTATATTACGCGGGATTGCTGTTGGGTTGTAAATGCCTGGAAAACAAGTGCGCCTTTTTTTGGCGGCATAACTGGAAGCTGAAAATCATGCTTCTTTTGTGGACAGTATTCTTTACCGGCATTTTCTGGCCTGCCTCCTGGGTGGACAAAGGTTTAGCTGAAGCGGTCTTTGTTGACGTGGGGCAAGGAGATTGTACCTTGTTAAAAAGCCCTCAGGGTAAATTTATATTGATTGACGGCGGCGGCAGCGAATATAGTACTGTCGGGCAAAGAAAATTACTGCCCTATCTGCGTCATCGAGGCATAAATGAATTATACATGATCATTAACACTCATCCGGATACCGACCATTTACGCGGCTTGGAAGAAATACTGCCGGAAATTAAAGTCCGTTACGCGGCTATCCCCGCTGTTCTCAGCCAAGATCCCGCTTACGCTAATTTTTTCCAACTGCTGAAAAAATCCTCGACCCAGTTAATACTATTAAAGTCTAAACAAAATCTTAACATTGAAGATAACTGGAATCTGGAAATTATTTACGCTGGTAAACAAGATGAAAATATTGGTGTTTCCAATGAAAATTCCGCCATCATTCGCTCTGCTTTCGGGCTTTTTTCGGTTATAATCACTGGAGACGCCGGCATAGAAACTTTAGCAACTGTAGCGGAGGATAAAAATTTAGCTGCCACTCTGATCGTAAAAATACCTCACCACGGCAGCCGTAATTCCTACTCAGAAGAATTTTACCAAAAGATAAAGCCTAAGTATGCGGTAATCTCGGCGGGATTGAAAAATCGGTACGGACATCCTCACGCTGAAGTAATAACCGGGCTGAAGACGCAAAATATTAAAATTTACCGTACCGATCAGCAAGGCGCCGTCCGCTTTCTTAGCAATGGAAAAAATTTGCGCATGGAAGTATTTGGGAAATAATTATTATCCTGGCTGAAATTTCAACATATATGTCATAAGTAAGTGAATCGCCAACTCAAAGCAAATAATATATAATACCTATTAATTATGTTTAAATTAAATTAGGAAAGCACTTTAGTATGTGGAGGTTTGTTGTTTTGAAATTTTTTCTTGCTGCCGCGTCAATTATCGCCCTGGATCAAATCACCAAATGGCTGGTCGTTTTAAATTTCCATTGGGGGGAAAAGCTGACCATTTTCAACCCCTGGCTTCACTTCACTTATGTAACCAATACCGGGGCCGCGTTTGGAGTACTTCCAGGACGAAATTGGGTCTTTGTGGTATTTTCGTTTATTGTCGTTGCCGGTATAGTATTTTACAATTGGGTTTACAAACCTTCGTTTAGTATGGCGGTAACTACTGCTTTGATTGCCGGGGGCGCGGCTGGTAACCTCATTGACCGCTTATTCAGATCAGAGGTGGTCGACTTTATTGACTTAGGCTGGTGGCCGGTTTTTAATATTGCTGATTCGGCCATATTTTGCGGCGCTGTCAGTTTACTTATCTTCACTTTTATTCAAAATAAAAATGAGGTGTCCAGTGAATAAAATTGACAAATTAACTGTAGAAGCCCATATAGAAGGAGAGCGTTTAGACGTTGCTTTAGCCGGTTACTATGAAAACGTCTCCCGTTCGCTTATTAAAAAATATATAAATGACGGCAAAATTCTCGTAGACGGTCAAACCAGCAAAGCCAGCCATAAACTGCAAATAGGAGAAGAAATTACGATAAGTATACCTCCTGTTCAAAACTTGCAAATTCTGCCTCAAAATTTGCCTTTGGAAATCATATACCAGGATCAGGATATCGCGTTGGTCAACAAGCCTCAGGGACTGGTAGTACATCCGGCTCACGGCCATTGGGAAAACACTTTGGTAAATGCTTTGCTGTATCACTTAGATGACCTTTCGGGCATAAACGGCATTCTTCGTCCGGGGATAGTTCACCGCTTAGATAAGGATACTTCCGGGGTCATGGTCATAGCCAAAAATGACAAAGCTCATCAGTCGCTGGCTCGCCAAATCAAAGCTCATACCATTAACCGGGAATACACCG
>JAISDD010000075.1 GCA_031265005.1 Syntrophomonadaceae bacterium
GTTTAATGAACTGGCCCCCCAGATTTAAAAGCTGAGTTTCCGGCTGAAGCTGGAAACATATCCCAAGGAGGGTGACTTATGGAGAAAAACTGGGGTAACTATATAGGTGAAACATTTGAAAAAATCGCGATGGTAATTGTTATATTGATATTCTGGGAATTGGCGCCCCGAATAGGGCTGGTGTCTCAGGATATACTCCCTTCCTTCAGCGTCGTATTGGTAAAATTTGGGCAAATGCTGCTTTCCGGAGAAATGTTTAAAAATTTATTTATAAGTCTGGAAAGAGCTTTTGGAGGGTTTTCCCTCTCGGTAGCGGTGGGTATCATAATGGGTTTTCTGCTCGGCTGGTCGGAAAAAGTAGAAAAATATATTGACCCCTTGATGCAGCTGGCCCGTAACACAGCGGCTTTGGCCTTATATCCTCTCTTTATTTTGCTGTTTGGGCTGGGTGAGACGTCCAAAGTAGCCATTATCTTTTGGGGAGCAGTATGGCCCATTTTACTAAATACTATAGAAGGAGTGCGGGGCGTGGAGCCTTTGTTTGTGAAGACGGCCTATTCTATGGGAGCTTCGAAAAGAATACTTTTTACCCGGGTAATTTTACCCGCGACTTTTCCAACTATATTTACAGGCATCAGGCTCAGCGCTTCCAGATCGGTCATCATTCTGGTGGCGGCGGAAATGATGGGATCCAGCAGCGGTTTAGGACACTTAGTGTTTTTCTCCGAAGCCAATTTACGAATCGCGGAAATGTACTGCGGCATTTTAATGCTGATCATTTTAGGAGTGGCCATTAACTATATTTTAGTAACTTTGGAAAAACGCATAACGCGCTGGAAAGAAGAAATAGTTGAAATATAAAGTATTAACCATTTTTGTAATAAAAAGCCAGCCTCATAAGGAGTGATTAGAAAGGTGGAGCATAGATGAAAAAATTCCAGGAAGTAATTGACGATTCTTTAATCGGCGAATTAAGCCACGATACGGTTATCGGGGTTGATATTGGCTCCCGCACCGGCAAGGCGGTCCTCTTAGACGGAGATAATATTTATACGGCTATAGTGCCGACCGGTGTTTACGCTCAGGAAACAGCCGACAAGCTTTTAGGGAAATTGCTGAAAGAAGCGCAGCTGGAAAAACAACAAATTCAATTTATGGTAGGAACAGGTTACGGCCGGGTCATTTTAGATTTCGGAAATATACCTTTACAAATTATTACTGAGATATCATGTCATGCCATGGGGGCGCATTATCTGAACGCTAACGTCCAAACCATCGTTGACATAGGAGGGCAAGATTCTAAAGCTATCAGGGTGGATCCGCGCAACGGGAAAGTAGTCGAGTTTATTATGAACGATAAATGCGCGGCGGGTACAGGGATATTTTTAGAGAAAGTAGCCAATTTGCTGGATTTGAGCGTAGAAAAATTCGGGCAGGAAGCTTTAAAAGCTGTTAATCCTTCAGATATAAGCAGTCAGTGCGTAGTTTTCGCTGAATCGGAAGTGATTTCTTTAAAAGCCCGGGGAGAAAAACGGGAAGACATAGCCGCCGGTATCCATGTAGCAACCATTAGACGGATAAAAAATCTGATCAACCGCATAGGGCTGCAACCAGACTTAATATTTTCAGGAGGGGTCTCTAATAACGCCGGCATGAAAAAAGCTTTGGAAGATATGGTAGGCTACCCGGTGAGTCCGGTTAAACTGGACGCCATATACGCCGGAGCGTTAGGAGGCGCTATTTTGGCGCAAAAAGCTTTGCTTTCCAATGCCGTACCAACCGGATACAAGGAAAACAAATATGTGTCATGAGCGATCAGTCATTTTATCTTACAGTTGAACCATAATATCCCTATCGGCTTATTTTATCAGCGGATATTGTATAGACGTATTTAGTAAAATTAAGGATAAGGTGGAATATACATGAAGTTGAGTGAAGTGATAAATGAAAATTTAGCTTCAAACTTACAAAAAGGGCGGGTTTTAGGAATTGACATTGGTTCCCGTACCGGTAAAGCGGTATTGATTGACGGAGACCAGTTTTATACTGCTTTAACTCCGACCGGAATAGATATGCAGGAAACAGCAGAAGAACTTTTGGAGGAACTGCTGGAACAGTCCGGATTACGGCTTACGGATATAGATTACATAGTAGGAACAGGATACGGGCGTGTGGCTATGAATTTTGCCAGCATACCCACTCAAGTAGTCACAGAGATATCTTGCCACGCCATGGGCGCGCATTATCTTAATCCTCAGGTCAGAACCATAATTGATATAGGAGGGCAAGATTCTAAAGCTATCATGGTAGACCGCGGCACGGGAAAAGTCTCTTCTTTTGCGATGAATGACAAATGCGCTGCCGGGACAGGGCGCTTTTTGGAAAGAGTAGCGACCCTTTTGGACCTGACGATCGACGAACTGGGAGCAGAAGCTACGAAAGCTGATTCCCCCACCCATATAAGCAGCCAATGCGTGGTGTTTGCCGAATCAGAAGCGATCTCCCTGCGAGCCAAAGGTGAAAGCCGTGAAAACATCGCGGCGGGGATACATTTAGCTACCGCCAGGCGCGTGCGGAATTTGTTAAAGAGAGTAGGTTTTGAACCGGATTTAGTTTTTTCCGGAGGCGTGTCCAACAACATAGGTATGAAAAAGGCTTTGGAGGAATTATTGGGAGCCCCGATCGCCGATGTGAAACTGAATACTATTTTTGCCGGCGCTTTAGGGGCGGCTATTCACGCTCATGAGTTTTTGCAAGAAGGAACCAGCAAACCTGACGAACAATCCATAAATCTTAATCTGGATCTAAGCGGTTTAGAAAAGCGGATCCAAGAACGGGAAAATTTCCTGATTAATTCCCCGCAATTAACGAAAATAGGATATTTATGCACTTATACGCCGCTGGAATTAATGAATGCGGCGGAAATACCTCATTTTCGTTTATTTAGGGCTGGTAATCCCGATATAGTCGCCAGCGGAGAGCAAATAACACAAAGCGTCTTTTGCGATTTTACTAAAAGTATTTTAGGCGCTTTTAAAGAAGATGACCCCTTATACAACTCTTTGAACAAAGTTTATACTTTTTATACCTGTGACTGTATGAAAAAAGTCGGAGAAGCTATCAATCAATTTTTTAAACCTTCTGAAGTGTACGTTTTACCGCGGTTAAAAGATGAGGAGCCTTCTCGTAATTATTATTACAAGGAAATCCTCAGCTTCAAAAAAGAATTGGAAGCTTTATCCGGTAAAACCATTAACGATGAAGACCTGCGCCGTCAAATCGTAATATACAATCAGCTGCGGAACAAATTAAAAGATATTTCCGAATTGCGCAAGCGGGAAAATCCTCCCCTGAGCGGCAAAGATTTTCTGGACTTGGTCAAAGGCTATTATTATCTTCCTCCAGAAGACCTGCTGAATTTTTATCAGGAAGTTTATGACCGTTTATCCGCGGTTCCGTCTCAAGGAAGAAAAAAAATACGTTTGATGATGTCGGGAGGGGTAGTGGCCGATGGAGACAGGCGCTTGCTGGAACTGATCGAAGATGATATCGGAGCCCGGGTAGTCGTGGAAGACCATTGCACCGGCTTAAAAACCGTTTACCATACTTTAGAGGAAAAAGGAGATCCTTTTCAAGCTTTAGCTTACGGTTATTTGGATCAAGCGCCTTGCGCCCGTATGAAACCTTTGCAAGACCGGGTGCAGTTTTCAGGCAAACTAGCGCGGGAATATGATGTAGACGGAGTTTTATATGTTTATCTGAAATTTTGCCCCTGCTACGGACAGACCAAGCACGAATTTTTTAAATATTTCCGTGAAATCGGCATCCCCGCTTTGGAAATACCTATCGATTATTCCAGAAGCGATCAGGGGCAATTGAAAACCAGAATAGAGGCGTTTATTGAAGTTTTATGCGAAAGGGGGGCCAATTTATGAGCTTTAAAGACGTGGAAAAACAGTTGGATTATTTTCGTTACAGCCGTGATGAAGTCCATGGATATTCAAAAGCGGTAGGTAAATTATTGGATCTTTCGATTTATTATGTTCCCGATGCCGAAAAAGCTTACGCTGAAGGTAAAAAGGCCGTTTGGGCAGGTATGAGCGGCTGGGAGATTCCTTTAATTTATTCTAATGGTATCATTCCGGTAATGTTCAGTGAAATGGGACGTTTTGCCGGAGTAGAAGCTATTACTATCGCAGAAGATTATTATCAATTTCCCCAGGAAACTTGCTCCATGGTCAAATGCGTGGTGGGAGAGTGGCACCTGCGTAAAAATCAGGCTAAAAGCATCAAACGCATTTTAGGTTCGGCAGTAGCCTGCGAACCATATAACATGGCTTGGGAAATCATAAAACAGGAAGGGTATGAAGTATTTAACCTCGATGTCATGTATCGCGGCCCTGGAGTTATAGGAGAAAGATTGGAACAGTTGGTGGAATTTTTTGTGGATCAGATCTACCGCGTACAGGACTGGCTTACCGGCGGACAACCGGTAAATGAAGAACAGCTTAAAGTGGAAATAGCGAAAAAAAACCGCATATTATTAAAAGTACGTAAAATTCTGGACTTACGTTTAAAACATCCGTTCTACATTCGCAGCTTGCCGGCTATATACTTGCTTAATGGTTTAAATACCTATTTTGGCAAGCCGGAAGAATTTGAAGAAGCTGTAGATATTCTCATAGAAGAGATGGAGCATATAACAGAAGAAACTGCTCAGGATAAGGTGATCCCGCTGGTATGGGTAGGAGGAACTGGTCAGGAATTTGGCGTTTATGAAGCCATAGACCAGGCGGGCGGTGCATTGTTAGGTTTTCGGAATGTTCCTTTTAAACTTTATCGGGAAGATATACATCCGGTAGAAGCTTTGGCCCGCTATGTGGTCGATAACCAAAATGCCGGCGCTTCTGTTTACGTACAAGATTTAGTGGAACAGGAAATAGAAAAAGTAAACGCTAAAGGCTTGATTCTGCAAGGGGTTCTGGGTTGCTCTTACAGCACCATCGCCCGCGAAATGTGGCGGGAACATTTTCATCAAAAAGGCATTCCCAGTATTAACCTAGAGGGAACCTTTCAATTTGGCGCCCCCAGCGGCCAGTTAGTTACCAGGACCAAGGCTTTTATTGAGATGCTGTCTTAAAAAATAAATGGAGGGATCAAATTTGAGCGGTTTTGTAGAAAGGCCTAAATATGTATGTTCATTAGGAGGCGCGGTAGGAACTATCAGCGCTCTGCCCAGGACAGTTCCTATTTTACATGCGGCAACGGGCTGCGGCGGCAATATTGCCACTTCTTTGAATCAAGCGGCCGGGTATAGAGGCAGCGGATATTGCAACGGGCAAGCTCTTCCAAGCACTAACACCTCAGAAAGAGAGATAGTTTTTGGCGGCGAGGCCAGGCTGAACGAGCAGATAGAAAACACCATCAAGCTGGTGGAAGGAGATTTGTATTTTGTGATAACCGGATGTATGGTGGAAATGATAGGAGATAACATCTTTGACTGCATCAAAAATCACAATACAAAAGAAATCAAAGTTATAGGAGCTGAAACAGGCGGCTTCCACGGCAATTATTATAAAGGCTATGAAATAGTGCTGAAAACTTTGTTCAAAGATTTTGTGGAACCGCAAGCTCATAAAGACCCCCAATTAATCAACTTGTTCGGCATAGTTCCTTTACAGGACGTATTCTGGCAAGGCAATATTGCTATTATAAAAGAAATGCTCGCTAAGCTGGGTTATCGGGTAAACAGTTTTTTTGGATACGGGGAAACTCTTGATAATTTGAGGACTGCCGCCGCCGCTTCTATGAATATCGTAGTTTCCGATACTTTTGGAGTTGAAGCGGCCCAAGTGTTTGAAGAAGTTCATGGCGTACCTTACATTAAGGCTCCTTTTCCTATTGGAGATCACGGCAGTTCGTTATTTTTGAGGACTGTCGGCGATGCCTTAGGAATAGACCGCGTTTTTGTCGAAAAAGTAATCAAAGAAGAACAAGCCTATTATTATGGTTATTTGGAGCGAATTGCCGATGTATACAGCGATTTAGACCTGCAACGTTATGCAGTAATAATAGGGGATTCTAACTATACACAAGCCTTGACCAGATTTTTAGCGGATGATTTGGGCTGGCTGCCGGAATTAGTGGTAGTCAATGATTTTCTTGATGAAAATCAAAAAACTCTGGTGGAAACCCGCTTTAGAGATTATGAGTCCGGAATAAACCCGCAAGTTATTTTTGACACTAATGCCTCCAATATCAGAAAGCATGTAACCCAGCATTGGGGCAAAAGCCAAGGACAAAGATATTTTGAAGGATTCAACCCTGGATTTGTACTGGGAAGCGCTATCGACAGGGACTTAGCGGAAAGCTTAGGCGTCCCTCAATTAAGCGTAACCTATCCCATATCCAACAGGGTGGTTATGGACCGTGGTTATACAGGGTACACAGGAGCTTTGAGGTTAACCGAAGATATATTGAGTATTTTAATAAGCGGCAGATAAGGAGTAATAATTATGAATTATATAAAAGAAAAAATCCCTCCTATACGTGAAGATCGTTTAAAAGCCTGTATGGCTTTCGGCGGTTCTTGCTGCGATATTTCCCGTCAATCCAAACAAGGGTGTTTGTACGCTAATAACCGTAAATTCTCTCAAAGTCAGGGCTGTCAGCTTACTCTGAGCCTGGCTATATTAAACACTTTGAGAGATACTGTCATTATAGTTCACAGCCCCATAGGGTGCGGAGCTAACTTACTGGCCCAAGCGGGAGTATCCAAAAGCTTTCAAAAACTGCGCGATCCGGGCGCTTTTGGATTACGCTGGATCAATACCAATTTGGACGAAATGGATGTGGTGAACGGCGGGGAGGAAAAATTAAAAGCAGCGGTGCTGTACGCCAACAAAGAATATCGCCCCAGCGCTATAATTATCATGACCAGCTGCGTACCGGCTCTGATAGGCGACGACATAGACGGAGTCGTAGATGAAATGCAAAAACAAGTCTCGGCCAAATTAGTTCCTATACATTGTGAAGGCTTTAGAACAAAAATCCAGGCCACCGCTTATGATGCCGTTTATCACGGCATATTGCGCACCTTGGTGGGAACAGAAGAAGAGGAACAACCTATTTTAATAGACGATTTGGAAGAGATAAAGAGACGGTACCGTATCAGCCGGACTGTAAATGTACTTAACGTATCTTCCATGAGCCGTACCGACGAAGAGGCGCTGATAAAATTACTGAAAGCTCTGGATCTTAATGTGAGAATACTTCCTTGCTACGCCCATCCGGACGATTTTGCCGATTCTTTTGAGGCGGCGCTGAATGTTAGTATCTGCGCGACGCATGACGATTACTTCGTCGAACATATGCAGTCTAATTATCAAATTCCCTTTATTTTGAGAACTATTCCTATAGGCATAGCCAATACCAATAAATGGATACGAGATATAGCGGTATTTTTCGGTTTAGAAGAGCAGGCGGAAAGATTGATTGCTTATGAAGTAAGAGAATTAAAAACCGCCCTGAAGCCTTATGAGGAATTTTTGAAAGGAAAGACGGCTTTTTTAGCGGGCGGAGAGATCAGAATAATTACCATGGCTGAAATGTTGCATAGTTTCGGCATGGAGATAATAGGCTTGAGAGGATTTCATTTTGACCAGTATGGGGAACGTTTGCTGGAAGAGCTGATGGAA
>JAISDD010000080.1 GCA_031265005.1 Syntrophomonadaceae bacterium
TAGACTTGTTGCGAAATTAACTTGCGGCGGCCTTGCGCGTCTTTTTGTGACAAACTTTGATAAAAATTTCGATAGTAGCGTTGCTACAATCATCAATTTTTATCTTTGTTTGCCGCAAATCCATCGCAATTCCACTAGCCTTTTAATTTCGCAACAAGTCTATTGCGAGGAGCGCGAAGCGCGACGCGGCAATCTCTACAAAACACGAAACGCACCTTTTTATATAGAGATTGCCGCGTCGGACGCTTTACGCGTCCTCCTCGCCGCAAGTCTAATGACCAGCAGCAACGCTGTTTGCCCGCTCCCGTCCCATGATAATTTATAAAAAGAACAACATCTATTGGACTTTGAATGAAAATTATGGTATAATTCAATTGTTTAATAGATGTTGTTCCATCTAAAAAAGGAAGTCATATGGAAAAAAACGTTATAAAAAAGATCATTAATATTTGGGATCCATTGGGCGTGTACGGGTTAGCCCCCGAAGACGAATATGATGATATAGTTGCAAAGGTAGCCGTTTTTTTTGAAACAAAGACAGATAGGGAAACAATAAAAAATTACTTATTGGCACAGTATTATAATGAAAGGGTAAAGAGCGAGGCAAGAGTAAACGAACTAATAGATATTTTACTCTCATTAAAACCATAAAAATATTGAGCCGGCCGAATTGTTATCTTAAAATTCATTGCGGACGGGCGGTCGGGAATGTATGAAACACAAACCTGCCGCCCTTTTCTTTTACCCTGTCGCGGGGACGGGTTTGAACATGTTTGCGTATTGCATAGACAATCCCGTGAACACGACGGACAGCGAGGGGGATATGCCGTGGTGGGTCAAGGTACTGATCGGACTGGCCGTGATCGCGTTGTGCGTGATAGCGGTGGTGGCAACCGGAGGGGCGGGGCTTGCGGGGGCAATTGCGTTCGGGGCGTTAAAGGGCGCGGTATTCGGCGCTCTGTCGGGAGCCTTGTCCGGCGGCATCATTGGATGTATCGGCGCGGCGATTGGAGGGGGAACGTATGGCAGGGAATGCTGAACGGGGCGGCGGACGGGTTCATGATGGGCGCGATCACGGGCGCGGTCATGGGCGGCATACAGGGCGGAGTGCAGTATACGAGGACGGTAGAGCAGTTGGCACAAGGCCCGCAGTGTTTCGCGGCGGGGACTTGTGGAAACGGCGGATGGGCGTAAGGCGATTGAGGATATCGTAGATGGCGATAAGGTATGGGCGTATGACGAGGGAACCGGCAAACAGGGAATAAAGGCGGTCAAGCGGCTGTTTAGGAACGCAACGGGATCGTGGCACCATATCCGCGTGGCCGGCGAGGATATCAAATGCACGGCGGAGCATCCGTTCTACGTTGTTGGCAAGGGATTTGTGACGGCGAGGGAATTGAAAGCGGGCGATAAATGTTTGCGTTTGGATGGGAAAGAGGGTATAATAGAGGAGGTATGGGTCGAGAAGTTAGAGAAACCCGAAACGACGTATAACTTCGAGATTGAGGATTATCATACTTATTATGTCGGTGATCAAGGGATATTAGTACATAATATTTGTGAAAATGCCGCCATGCGAGTAGCAAAGCGGAGTGAAAATATTCCGATGTCTCAAAATCCCGACCATGTGGTCAAAGTTAAAATGATTGGTGAAAATGGAAGGGTCTATTCTGCAAGAGCTGAATTGTATGGCGATAAATTCATAAGAAACGATTTTGGCGGACATCTTTTTCCTGACGGTACAACATTACCTAAACACTTCAATGCTGGAACGTGGTCAGGATCATTAGATAATATTCGGTTTATCGGCAATGGTATTCATTTTTGGTACCTATAGGGAAACCGACTATGAAAATTCAAGCAAAAACGGGACTGAAAAAGGAAACGGGCAAAAGGGGTTTTGGGGGACGAGAAGGAGAAAAGGCAATAGGAAAGAAAGGCGGCTGGTTGATGCCGAAAGCGCACTTAAAAAAGCGAAGAAGCATTAAACGGAGAGATTAGGGCCGAAGGTGATGTTGCGGAAAATTAAGCATTAAAGCCAGAGAGACTGTTATCGAACGAAAGGGTTTGTGGCGGACTACGCCGTTGCCGTCCATGACTATTGAAAGCGGCTAAGCGGCAATACACCCCATAAGTCAATGAAGGGTATCGAATCAAAAGTGTCGCATTGCCCGCAGTCAATTGCACCACACAAAAACATAGGCACAAACTATAAAAAAGGAGGGTAGGGTATAGCGCATTTGCCTAACGTCTATATCATACAAGGTATCTATGAGAAATGAAGTGAAAACAATTAAAAAAGACAATGTTATTGAACTTATCGCTGATACTGTTACACCCGTTTACATTAAAAATGGAAAAGAAATAGTAACAGCAAAAACACCTCAACACCTAAACGACTATATTTTAACAAAACTTAATTTATCGGAACACAAAAAATACAGTGTGCTTATTTGCTTAGTAACGAATGGTCAATATAATTTTATGACGAATAAGAAAGGTGTATGGGGAATCACTGGCCAACCCATAGGCTTGTTTGAAAATTCTTATTTATGCGATAAAGGTAAAGTATATTTTGGTATAACGGACAATATAAACATTCATAAGATTCAAGGATTAGTTTCATATATAGATATATATATTCCTAAAACGGATATTTTCCCATATGAGAAAGTATTTGAAATGTTTTCCGTTGCAAAATATGATTTGGCATCCTTCAACAGCCAAGATAATTCTCTATTGGAAGAGATGCAGAAAAGCATTTTTAGATCTGTTATTATCAAGTACGCTATTTCAAGTATCAAAATATTTGGTGACAAGATTGAAAGGTTTTTTTAAACACGCAACGAAGTTTTGGATTTGCTTAAGAAATGGTGGTCGGGTAAACCGATCGCCCTTTTCGTAGGGTTTCGCAACGAGGATATCGTGGCTGGCGATAAGGTATGGGCGTATGACGAGGGAATCGGCAAACAGGGATTAAAGGCGGTCAAGCGGCTGTTTAGGAACATAACGGGATCGTGGCATCATATCCGCGTGGCCGGCAAATGCACGGTGGGGCATCCGTTCTACGCTGTTGGCAAAGGATTGGTGGCGGCGAGGGAATTGAAAGCGGGCGATAAATGTTTGCGTTTGGACGGGAAAGAGGGTATAACAGAGGGTATGGGGCGAGAAGCAAGAGAAACCCGAAACAACGTATAACTTCTAGATTGAGAATTACCATACCCATTATGTCACCGAACGGGGAGTTCTGATGCACAATGTGTGTCAAACTGATATAATAATGTGCGAAGTAGTCCCGATTATAAACCGGATTTTCAAGCGGCGCAGAAAACCACTTATTCAAAGGTAACAAATGCCAACGGATTGCGTGATGATTTGACGAGAATTGATCAGGGAAAATGGATGAAAGCCTATCAGAATGGATACATCAATGGTGCAGAATATTCGTAGCATTATTTAAAAAATTTGACTAGGGTGTGTCCCTAAAGTCTGGAAAGAGATAAAGTAACGAACAGCAACGCGAGGTCGTGTCAGGCGGTATCATCGGTGGTATCGGCGCAGCGAGTGTGTGGGGGGCGTATGGCAGGGAGTGTTGGACGGCGCGGCGGGCGGCTTTATGATGGGCGCGATAACCGGTGCGGTTACGGGCGGCATACGCGGGTTCTACGGGCGATGCTATGAGTATAGTTTTTCTTTGACAGGAAGTGAGGTGTGTAATATAATACATAAAAGTGTATACAAGGAATAGTAAAATGAGCGAAAAAAAGACCAAGGTCAATTTTAATTTTTATGATAGGTTCGATTCTCCTATTTACGGTTCTTTATGTTGCGTTTATGTCGTTAAGATTTGTAAATAGAGGATCATCTTTACTGAATTATACCGGATTCATGCTTTTGGAATACGACAGAGAAGGGGTTAATGCGTTATCGATAATTAATCTTGTTTTAGCATGTATTATCATAGTGTTAGCGATATTAAGCATTGTTTTTAACCGAATAAATACTAACACATTTGTTGTGCGTTTAATTATGTTAATACAGATTGTTTTGGGGCTTGCCTTTGGCAATTATTACAATCATTCTTTTTGTGAAGATTGGCAATTTGTTTAATATTCTTAATTACGGCCCTACGGTAATAGGCGGTTCGACAATAGCCCCTCAAAGAAATTCTTATGCGGCAGGCGCAATTTTATACCTAATAATGGGGGTACTGACGGCTTTAAGTAGCGCGCTCATATTCTTTGTTCAAAAAAGTGATAATTGAAATTGAAAACACCGCACAAATGGCAGCAAGCCTTTTTATAACGAAACGCTTATCGCCAGAGCGATTTATCAAAGTCATATAGAACATAAAACACATAGAAAAAAGCGCGTTGTTTCTATTTAACAATGCGCTTTTTTACATAAAGACAAAATCATTATTAGAGTTTATTGATTTCCTCGATAGCAATCTGCCATTTTGTATTGTCCGACAAACAGGCTAAATCGGTTTCCCGTATCAATTCCGACGCTTTGGCGTAATTTTGTTCCGAGGCGTTATTTATAAATTGCGTTGAGAACGAGCCGAGCGACAATTTGACTTTATGGGCGGTTTTAGTTTCCGCCTTAAACGGGGCGAACGTAATGTCTGCTTTTATTTTTTGATTTTCCTTAATGCGGATTAGGCCGTTATAAACTTCGGAAATATGACGGATTACGATTTCGGTCGCACCGTCGGTTAAAATATATTGGCCGCTTTCATCGGGAAGTTCGACGTCTGTTGCTATATCCTCGACTTTTTCAAAAATAGCCTTCGGCTTATTTTCCTCAAAGCACGAAATAATGTTGTCCTTGACGGTGATGTTTTTGCAGTAATTAAGCAAAAGGCCGCTTTCTTTGGCGTTTATGATTCTATTGCCTTTAATAATATTGCCGCTTACCCAATGATCGCGGCTGCCCTCGATAAAAACGGAATTACCACTGAATGTATTTGGCAAGTCCATGAGCGATTGAATTATGTTATTTTCAACCAAATTATCGGACGACCGTATTTCGAGTTGGCGCGGATTCCGCGACGTAGTGCAAATCATGTTTCCGTTGACGGCCGTCTTATTGCCGTTAAGGATAATGCACTTTCCGCTAATGCAATGCGTAGCGAGGATTTTATTCCCGCTTATGACCGCGCCGTCGCCGTCGTTTGTAATTCCGGCGCAATAGCCGCCTTGCTCCGCGACGATGTTTGAATTGGAAAGCAGCATAAAGAGGCCTCTATTGATTATCGCGTAACCGAAACCCTCGCCGCTGCTGTTGCCGGGGCCGTAAGTATTATTAGCCTTTACGTTAAGGTTTATGAATCTTGCGAACCTGCCGCAGTTATAAATCCCGAGGTATATAATTTATGGGAAACAGACAAAGACTTGAATTTTTCATGGAAACGGGAGGGCGCGCACATGGATGAAGTTATATTAGAAATCCTATCGGCTTATGGCTTGGAGGTTATCGTGATTGCCTTAATCATTAATGTTTTAACGAACCTATTGAAAAAACCGATTAAGGCATATACGAGGCGCAGCGGGCGAAACCTTAATAAGTACATAAGTTTCATACCCATCGTCATGGGTTTTACGGGCGCGTCGCTGTATTACGGTTTTACCAAAGGCTGGGCGGTTTTGCGGGCTGACGAGGTTGTTTCCTTGGGAGTGAGCAGCGCGTCTTTGAGTTTGGCGATGTTCGCCATTATTGAGAAATTCATGCCCGAAAAGAAACAGGGCGCGGAAACGATAGTACCGAAAGTATCCGCCGACAATGAAAACCCGGCGGAAAGCATTCAGCAGGAAAATGAATCCGGCCAAGCGATGCCTGCATTGCCGACGGTTGAAAACGGCAGTGTCGGCGAAGTTCGGGAACGGATATCAAAGAAAATTATACTCGGCCGCAAGCGGGAGGGCAACGATGAAACTGAAACTTAGGAAGCACAATTATTCGGGCAGGCTTATCGTATTCGAGGGGACGGACGGGGCGGGGAAGACGACGCTGATCAACTTGACGCGGGGATACCTTGCCGAAAGGCT
>JAISDD010000097.1 GCA_031265005.1 Syntrophomonadaceae bacterium
CCTTGCATCCCCTTTTGCGCGGCTTGTGTAAGATAAAAAAAGTGATACATATTGCGGATGCGGCGAACATAGAAAATTTGCTGGGCAGAACAGGCGGCGCTTTGCTTGAACAGATAGCCAACAGCGATTTAGCAGTTATCCGCGGTGTGCGTTCGGCGGATGCCTATAGGCGGATTCGCCGCCTGCTGAACGGAATAAACCCGGGCATTGACATATGCGAAATAAAAGAGTATAAAGACTTATATAAACAGTTATTCGGCAGGAAAGAGCGCTGGGTAAACTTTTTATTTTTGGCGGCTGTTTTTATAGTTGTTTTAAGTATATTTTCCAGGACATTATTTACGGTATCACAGCTTCCTGTCAGCATGGTTATCAATATATTTTTAGGGCTTATTTTGCAAGCGGTGCCGTTTTTATTGATAGGCGTATTGATTTCGTCCGCTATTCAGGTCTTTATACCACAGAGAGCCATTGAGAGCCGCTTCCCTAAATCGATTGCTAAGGGGATACCTGTAGCAATTATAGGCGGTTTTTGTCTTCCGGTGTGCGATTGTGCTTCTATCCCCATTTTCAGGAGCTTGGTGAAAAAAGGTATCCCTCTGCCTGTGGCTGTTACTTTTATGACGGCCACGCCGGTCATAAACCCGGTGGTGATTTTATCGACTTACTATGCTTTTAGCGGCAACTGGACGATTGTAGCGGGCCGTGTATGTCTCGGCATCGCCGCCGCCGTTATCATAGGGCTTACCTTTGCGGTTCGGCCGCCGAAAGGCCATATATTATCAGGAGGGGCTCTGGACAGGCTGATGTGCAGTTGCGGATGTTATGAAGACGTTGAAGCGGTAGCAACTTTGAAAGAAAAAGCAGCTTTATTCGTACGTCATTCGCAGGCGGAATTTTTTAATGTGGGGAAATATTTGGTTATCGGAACCTTCATAGCTTCTGTTTTTCAGGTTTTAGGGACCGGAATGTTCACAGCCGCCGCCCAAAACAGCGCAAGTTTAGCGCTTTCCACCGTCATTATGATGGCTATGGCGTTTGTACTCTCGCTTTGTTCATCGTCTGACGCCGTCATCGCGCGCAGCTTCGTTAGGCAATTCCCAATGGGCGCGGTTATGGGATTTTTAGTTTTTGGGCCGATGATGGATATAAAAAACGTACTGATGCTTTCTTCGGGATTTTCAAAACAGTTTATTGCCAGATTGTTATTCACGGCGTTCATCGTATGTTTTGTTGTTGTATTTTTATTTTTTGCTTTAGGAGGGATGCGAATATGAAGGCGCAGGCAAGAGCGTTTAATCCGCAAGTTTTTTGGGAGTTTTTATGCTATTCCGTCTTTGCAGTATTGATATTTTACTTGGTGAACAGCGGGAAATACCTTTCTTATGTGACGCCCCGAATGGAGCCGTATCTTTATTTTACCGCGATCCTCATGGGGATATGGGCTTTAGCTGGGCTTAGCAGATTGTTCCGTCCGCAGTACAAGATGCGTTTCGCGCATTGTTTCGTGCTGGTGGTCCCTATTTTATTATTATCGCTTCCTCATGCTCCGGTCAGTACCGCCAATTTTTCCGGACAGGGTTATTTCGGCGCGTCCAGTCAGCAAAATCTTTTCGGCAGTTCCGGTTTGGGCAGCGATTTAAACGGTCCCCAGACAAAAAGCCTGACGGAGAACAGTGATGAAACTGCCGGCATTTTTTCCGCCGCTGGTGAAAACGGCTTGCCGCCAGGAGGTACGGAACCAATAGGCGCAGGCGGTGTTTTCAGCGACGACCAGACCGGTATCTCGGAAGGCGCGTATGATTCTTATTTGCCCGGCTTTGATGTAACACGCAAAAAAATAACTGTGTCCAACAATGATTTCGGCATCTGGGCCTCAGAAATATACATGAATATGGAAAAATATGAAGGATATACTATTGACATGACCGGATTTGTTTTAAGAGACCCTGAAATATTTATGGAGGATGAGTTTGTAGCCGCCCGCCTGATGATGTCTTGCTGCGTGGCGGATTTATCTCCTACCGGATTGTTGTGTAAATATGACCAGTCTTCCGGCCTTAAAGCGGAATCATGGGTCAATGTTGAAGGGACACTTTTCATAGGGCAATATGAATATGAAGGATATCAGTATGAAGAGCCTCAGGTTTTGGTGACGAAAATCACTCCGGCAGAAGAGGTAAAAGGATATGTCTACCCGTACTGAAACAGTAAAAATACGTCTGATACATTATGAGGAGATAATTGGTGGAAGAAAACATTACAAGAGTGGAATATAATGACAAAAATATCATTTTAGTAGCTACTGCTCATGTATCAAAAAAAAGCGCTGAATTAGTAAAACAAGTAATTGAAGATGAATGTCCGGACAGCGTTTGCGTCGAATTGGACGAAGAACGTTATCAAAGTATGATGAATCCTGAAGCTTGGGAAAATACTGATATTATAAAAGTCATAAAAAACAAGCGGGTAGGGTTTTTGCTTGCCAGTCTGGTACTGAGTTCATATCAAAAACGCATTGCCAAGCAGTTGGATACCGTGGTGGGGCGGGAGATGATGCAGGCCATAGAAAGCGCTAATGAAACCGGCGCGGCTTTAGTGATGGCCGACCGCAAGATCCAAACGACTTTTCTGCGTATTTGGCGGGGATTGGGTTTGTGGGAAAAAATAAAAATGCTGTTCAATTTACTGTTTTCTTTTGAAGATGATGAAGAAGACAAATTGACCGAATTAGATTTGCAGGAAATGCTGCAAACGGATGTTTTAGAAGCCGCCTTGTCCAGTATTCATGAGGATTTTCCTAAAATAGGGGAATATTTGATTACGGAAAGGGATCAATATTTAGCTCATAGCATAAAGACCGCTCCAGGAGCTAAAATTGTGGCGGTATTAGGGGGAGCGCACGTCGCCGGCGTTAAAGAAGAAATTTTTAAAGAACAGGATATGGAGCGGATATCACAGGTGCCGCAGAAAAAAAGCTACGCGAAATACATAGGATGGACCATCCCGGTTTTGATCGTCGCGCTCGTGATATACGCTTTTGCGGTTAATGTAAATGTTGGCTTGCAGCAAGTTACGACCTGGTT
>JAISDD010000216.1 GCA_031265005.1 Syntrophomonadaceae bacterium
AATCATGTCTCGTTCCACTTTAAGCTGCCGGGAATCAGCCATGTCTTTTACAGTATAATAATTTCCCGCCGCTTCTTCATCACCTATAAATATCACTATACGAGCGTGAATTTTATCCGCGTACTTCATTTGTGCTTTTACGCTGCGCCCGATATAATCTTTTTCCGCAGTTATTCCAGCTATACGCAACTCATTCACAAGTCTCATGGCTTCATCTTCCAAATGCTCCCCCATCGCCAATACAAAAACCAAATTTTGTTCGATTCCTGTAATTTCCACATCGCTATTATCTAAAGCCATCAGTAGACGTTCCAGCCCTATCGCAAAACCTATTCCGGGAATATCAGGCCCTCCGCAGGAACTTACCAGTCCGTTATAGCGGCCGCCTCCTCCTAATGCGCTTTGAGCCCCCAAGTCGGCAACCAATACTTCAAAAGCCGTATTGGTATAATAATCTAACCCGCGCACTAATTTGTCATCATGCTGAAAGACAACTTCATTTTTTTTAAGAATAGCCTGTACTTGTTCATAATGATCCCGGCATGATGAACACAAATAGTCTATCAAACGCGGATATCCCAAAATAGTATTTTGACAGCCTTCTTTTTTACAATCCAGTACTCGCAAAGGATTTTTATACAAACGTATCTGGCAGTCTCCGCAGAGATTATCTTTAAACGGAACTAAAAAATCCCTGAGTGCGGCATGATAATCAGAGCGGCATATCGGGCAGCCGACAGAATTAATATGCAGTTCAAAATTACTTAATCCCAAAGATTTTAGGATATGAATTAATAAAAAAATGATTTCGCCGTCCAGATAAGGGCTCATGCTCCCAAAGGCTTCAACTCCGAATTGATGAAATTGCCGGTAACGTCCGGCTTGAGGGCGGTCATAGCGGAACATAGGACCATGATAATACATTTTAACCGGCAACAGTCCGGCATACAATTTATGGTCTATAAGCGAGCGGACGCAAGAAGCGGTCCCTTCGGGGCGCAAAGTCAGACTGCGGTTGGAACGGTCTGAAAAAGTATACATTTCTTTGCTGACAATATCGCTGCTTTCTCCCACTCCGCGCACAAAAAGTTCCGTGTGCTCAAATATGGGGGTTCTTATTTCCTGGTAACCGAAATTATTAGCGCAATTATGGATTATTCGCTCGATATACTGCCACTTTAAACTCTGCCCAGGTAATATGTCATATGTTCCCCGAGGAGCTTTTATTTCCATGACACAGCCTCCTTTGATAAGGCGCCTCCCAAAAGGTTAAAGTGAATATTCCGGCAGCGCCAACCATTAACATCTTGTCCCGGCTCAATGCAATACAAGCCGCAGACCTCGTAAATCATTCTAGAATAAGGCCTTGAGGTTGTCAACTTTTCGGTTGGTCAATTCTAAATGATTGGCCAAATAATCAGCAGGATTTTTGGGGTTATAAACTGAGGTCAAACGCTGACTGGCGGGGTTAATAAATTTGCTGGCGGCTCCTCCGCCCAATCCTAGAATGGTTTGCCGTTCCTCAATGACCATTATATTATATAAACAAAAACTGCCAGGAAGCCCGTAACCAATATTTTCCGAATGGCCTTTGGCGTATTTTTGGCGATACAGGTAATAAGGCTGATATCCATGGCTTGCCAACAAATCATTTATGTAACTTTGGGTTTGAATTATTTCATGCTTTTGTTTGTTCACCTCGCTTTTGCCTTCTGTTAAGGCCAAATCAGACCCTTTTTTTACAGCTAAAGAATGAACAGTAATATTGTCGGGTTTCAGACGTAATAAATCCTGAATCGTTTTTTGATTTTGCTGAAATGTTTCGCCTGGTAAGCCTAATATCATATCCATATTTATATGATCAATACCCACAGCGCGGATCATTTGCCACGTTTCAACTATCTGCCGCCAGCTGTGCCGGCGCCCAATTCTATGTAAAGTAGCGTCGTCGCTAGTTTGCGGATTTACGCATATTCTGGTTACGCCATAATCTTTTAAAATTTGAAGTTTTTCCAGGCTGAGAGTGTCAGGCCGGCCAGCTTCCACAGTAATTTCAGCTTCTGGTTCCAAAACCATATGTTTATGCAAAGAGTTAAAAAGCTTTTGTATGTGCTCCAATTTAAGTACAGTTGGGGTTCCTCCTCCCACATAGACGGCAGAAACTGAAAACCCGCCCGCTTGAAAAGCTGACCCTAAAACCTCGATTTCATATTCCAAAGCATTTAAAAAGGGGATTATTTCTTTATCATAATCGCTTAGCACAGCGCCTGGGAAAGAGCAATAATAGCAGCGGCTGGGACAATAAGGAACTCCTATATATATTCCTATTTTTTTAAAGTTTGCTGATGTCTGCAATAACAAATGGCGGCTATGCCCGGCTATTTCTAACAATAAGCCCACTTTATCCTCTCGTATAAGATAATCTTGCTTTAGCATTTGAGCGGCTAAAGTAAGGTTTTCGTAACGATCCCAAATTTTGTGCACCAGCTTTAAAGGCCGCATACCGGTTAAAATGCCGTAAGGATTTATCTCATCGGCGGAGCATGATTGCAGAAGCCGGTAAACACAAATAGCGGCGGCTCTTTTTAAATTTTTTTTATGTTCTTGAATATCGGTGTGAGACGGCGTGACTTCTTGGTGATCAAAAAACACCCCTTCTCTCATTATGCTTCCGTTCGTAACAATTTCAAAGTCAGATTCATTTTGCAGTAAGAAGATGTGAACATCTCCTTCGCCCGAACTACCTTGAATCAACTCCGCTGTAGGAAAAGCCAAACGTATCAGTTCATGTACATAGCCGTATAAACCCGGCGGTTCTAAACGTAAGGTTATAATCATCATTTTTCTTGTATCAGCAGTATTTTTCATATTTTCCGCACTAAATCAACTCCTATATTCTGTCAGCTGGCGAATAAATGACGCCGAACTTTTTTGTTTAGAGCCGTCACGTCTGTTTTTCAATAAAGCCTCTGAATTTTGCTGATATTATTATATTAAAA
>JAISDD010000219.1 GCA_031265005.1 Syntrophomonadaceae bacterium
AAAGCGTGAATATTTGGTTTGAGGGCAAGCGCGATACCGAGGTAAAACTTCATGTGCGCGCGGAAACGGCGCAGTATTTCAAAAACAAAACTTATTTCCCTTTGCAAAAGATTGAGAAGGAGAATAAAGACGGCTCCTTAATCTTAATCTGCAAAATTGCAAAATTTGCCGAGATTAGGCCCATAATTCTGCATTGGATTCCGTGGATAAAAGTAATAAGCCCGCAAAGCCTTTGCGACGAAGTCAAAAACGCCGTGCAGGATTATCTGACGGAAATAACGGGCTGAATTAAAGCTTAAGTCCAAAAATATCCTTTATATAATCCATATATAACCCGAAATTTCACGACAATATGTTGTCGCCGATTGTTTGTATAATTTTATTATGAAAAACAAAAAAACATTTTTAGAAAAAATCAAAGAAGAACTTGTTAAAGCGACTGCAGAGGTTATCGCAGAAAATAAAGAAACAGAAAAATGGCACCTGGAGCATTATAAAAAACCGCAAAAGCCCAAAACTAAAAAGGAAATCAATGAGCAGTCTTGGAGGTTGGTCCAAAAAAGATTGCCGAGGCTTTTGGAAAAGCACGCCCCGCTTTATGATAAAAAATGGGATTATAAAAAAGAAAGCCCCTGGTTTAAAGAACTTGAAAATTACACTCTGAAAGAATTGGAATTTATTATTACCTCTTTCTCATGGCATGTTATACATGAAATGAGGGAGCATCACCATTATCGCATAGAAAAAGAATATTTGGCGATATTAAATACGGTTTTTGGTCAGCGCAAATATCTTCTTAGAAAAAGGTTTAAATATACCAAAGAAAATATAAAGAAAATACTTTGGGTAAACAAGCGGCTGATTGAATGCTTTAAAAAAGGCTATAAAGAAGCGCGTTTAGCAGGGGAACCATTAAAAGAGCGCAAGCAAAACAAAGACCCGTTTTTGGACGACTGCGGAGCAAACATCCGCGTATATCCGTTTTTGTTGAAATACAACGCGAAAGAAAAATATTGGGATGAACCGGCAGGAAACTTTCCCAGAATGAATATGGACGAAGTTCTAAACAGCGTTATACCTGAAACTGCTTCTCAGTGGTCAAAAACAGATTTAGATGATGATGTTAGTTGGACCGAATGTTTAGAAGGCGATGTTTTTGAAAAAAACAGGATATGTTACGCTTTTCATAATTTACTTTGCCATTCTCCTTGGTCATTGGCCGACATTGTGAGAATTAAAGAATTTTGGACGGAAGTGGAAGTCCTGCATCAAAATATGGACCAAAAGAGATATTATGGATATTGCTGCGACCCGTTTGACGTCCTCAGAAAATGAGATTGATAAGCATTGAAACTTTGCTTAACGGCACTATTTTATAACCTAAGGTATATTTTGCAAATTAGACGGCATCGCAAATGAAATGCTTGCAGGGGATTAAACAATGGCAAAAATAACAAATATTACTAAACTCTTCCCTAACCGCAAACCCTTGCGCTTTTTAGGTGTGTGGGGCCTAACGGCGTGGCGTGGTGCCGCCCACAGTAATATGAATGCAGCGGAACGTGGTTTTTTTAGAGAAATGCGTTGGATTAACCCAATTGTCGGAGTAGGAGGACAGATAGTTTTCCCTGTTGAGGAAAATGCCCCCGTGCCCCAAGAGGTGCTCTCCCATAAGCAGCGGGAACACATCGCGCCTATTATTGATGATATCATGGCCAAATTCCAGCAGCAGCATAATATCGCTAAACAGAGGGCAAAGCTTGGGCAAGATTTTAACGGAGTTTACCCCGTTGGCAATGGACAAATTTTTGATCACATATCTAATACGCTGACGCTTGCAAGGTTAAATTCTGACCTGCTGAAAGAGTTTGCGGAAGAGATATATAAACAAATTCCGTGCACGCTGTTACTAATTGATTATAATTCCGAAGAACAGTTTTTATTTTCTGATTAAAATTTATATCTTTCCGGAGGTTTTATGGAAAATTTATTTGTAGGGACAATATGCTTTACGGTAGGATGCATAGCCGGCTTCTTTATAAAAAAAGTACTGGGCACGGAGGATTTATCTCTAAAAAAAGAAATTGATATGCTGCGCGCTCAGCTGAATGTTAAAGAGGAAGAGCTAAACGCTAAAAATAAGGAAATTATTGAGCTTAATAAGCTTGCCGCAGCGTCCGCCAGAGAGCTGGAGACAATAAAAAACTTAAAAGAGCAGTTTTTGAAGGAGCAGGAAAATGTGTTTAAAGCTGTTTCCTCCGAGGCGTTAAGTTCAAACAATAAGTCTTTTTTGGAGCTTGCCAAATCTACCTTAGAAAAATACCAGCAAAACGCAACAAATGATTTAGAAACTCGCCAGAAAGCTATTGATAACATGGTATTGCCAGTTAAAGATATTTTGAATAAGTTTGAAGTAAAAATAGGTGATTTGGAAAAAGAAAGACAAGGGGCATATGAAGGCCTTACCAGCCAAGTGGCCGGGCTGATGCGTCAGACGCAGACGCTTTCAAACGCGCTTTCCTCTTCCAGCGTGCGCGGCCGCTGGGGGGAATTACAGCTCAAAAAGATAGTGGAACTTGCCGGCATGTTAAACTATTGTGATTTCGTAGAGCAGGCCACAATTTCCATTCCCGGCGAAGACAAAAAACTGCGCCCGGATATGATAATCCGCCTGCCCGGCGGCAGCAATATTGTGGTGGATTCAAAAGCGCCCGTAAGCAAGTTTATAGAAGCGGTGGAGATTAATGACGCGCCGCAAAGACAGCAAAAGATGAAAGAATTTGCCGCGCAAATAAGAAGTCATATAAAAACTTTAAGTTCCAAAGATTATTGGAAACAGCTTAAAGCAACGCCGGATTTCGTGGTTCTTTTTATGCCCGGCGAGGCCTATTTTTCCGCCGCGCTTGAAGCAGACCCGGCTTTAATAGAAGACGGCGTGCAGGAAAAAGTAATAATAGCCACGCCGACCACGCTTATAAGCCTGTTAAAGGCCGCCGCTTACGGCTGGCGCAGCCGCGCCGTTGAACAAAACGCGCTGGACATTAAAAAGTTAGGCATAGAGCTTTATGACAGAATATTTACAATGACAGAGCATTTCTGCAAACTTGGCAACAGTCTTGGCGGCGCTGTGGAATATTATAATAAAACAATATCTTCTTACGAGAGCAGGGTTTTGGTAAGCGCGCGGCGTTTTAAGGAGTTGGAGGTCTCAGACAAGGAATTACCCAATCTGCCGGAAAAAACAATAGAAAATACCACAAAAAAGCTTTATATCGATATAGAAAACAAGGAAGAAGTATGAATATGGGTGAAATAGAACATATCTCAGAACGCAGTTATTATCCAAGTATTCACAGTGCAAAATTTAATAATGATTTCACATTGGAGGCTTTATTTGAGAATGGTGCTATAAAACATTTTGATATGAAGCCTCTTATCAAGGAAAATCCGTGGGGATTTGGTAAATTAACTGATCTTAATATTTTTAAACAGGGTGAAGCTTGGCATAATTTTGGAGTACATTGGCGAGACGATATAGAAGATTTAGATGAGGGATTAGTTTATGCTGAAGGTAAAACTATTAAAGCGGCAAAAGCTATAACAGCGATGTCTTTATTGAAAACATTATCTACAAGATCACAAGTTTTTTTATTATCCGGAGAACAAATCCATCAAAATATTCCACATGTTCACATTCATGTTCAGATGAAAGTAGATAGATTTCATATTGGAGAAATTTTTGTTTCAGACCAATACAGAAGCGAAGATAATTACTTATGTAAATTTAAAAAAGAGTACAAAGAGACATTGGAATATATTAATAGGCACCAACAAGATATTGAGAAATTATATCTAATGGATGACTCTGAAATAGAAGAATATAATCGAATTTTACAAAGTATTCAGGAGCAATAATTTTTATCAACAAAATTGAATGGAGAGGTGATGAGAAAAGCAATTTATAGATTCCTCCAGTCATCTTTAAATAAATTAAATTCACAGCGATAAGATACCCTAATTTATATAACCTCATTTCTTTTTTGGGCTTTTGGTGATGTTTTGCTTTTCATGTTCTTTATCCACGAGATATTGGCAATCCCATAGATAACGGTCCCACTTATCAATAGCCCATTTCAATGCTTTATGCAATTCTTTAACGGCGGGGTGTTTCTTTGCCATTTTTTCAAAAATTTCATTACGTGAATAATACTCCAATGTATCAATTTCTTCGCGCAAAGCTTCTATTTCTTTTGCTGTCAGCGGGTCTTCTGCCGCATTAATATTACCGTGTAAGTATATTTTGTTCATAAATTTACCTCTTTGTAAAATTCAATTATCCTCTTCGCTGTAAGCCGTAAACGGCAGTTTATTTCCGTGTTGGTCTTTTATGTCAAGATAGTCTAAAAAGTATTTGCGGTAGCGCTCGCTACAATCGTTCAGTAATACGGAAATATCATTGCCCTGAATATTTAAATCCGCTTTCTTGTCTTCAATTAAATAGCGCACAATTTTAAAGTAATCGTCATTGTCATCATAATAGTAGTAGTTAGAAAAATTAGTTTTAAAAAGCGGGTTGTTTCCTCTGGCACAAGAGGCATAATGCAACAGCGCCCAGCCTTTTTGATTATTTCTTGTGTTGACGTCAAAATTATATTTTTCTATAAAATACTTTACGAACTCAAAATCACCCTTATCACAGGCCGTAAAAATAAATTCTTCAATATTCGTTTCGTTTACGAAAGTGATTTTATGTTTTTCTATAAGGTGAGTTAAAAGATTATATCCGCGTTCTCGCCACTTGTTGAATATATCTATGACGGTATCTTCATTAAGCAACAGCGGATTTTTTGGTATCAGATAATCCGCAATGTCCGTGTTCCCGCAACAGGCGAAGAGCAAAGATGGCCTCGGCCACTGTGGCAGAGAGATTTTAGGATTTTTTACTTCCAGCCCGGCTTCTTCCACCAAATATTTGACAAGGCCCAAATTATTGCTTTGGCAAGCGGGGAAAAGAAGATTGTACCCATCGTTATCTTCTTCGTAAATATTTAATTTTTTTTCTTTTATCAGGAAATTGATTAATTCTATGTTGCCGCTTGCGCAAGCATACCAGATCGGGCTTCGTCCGTACTTATCTTTTATATTTATTTTTATTTTGCGGTCGTTTGTTAAATATTTTATAAAGTCAAGGCTTCCACAGATACAAGCCCGAAATATTGCGCTTTCTCCGTATTCATCTTTTTTATTCAGATTTACTTTTTTATTTTCTATGAAATATTTTGCTAGAGCATAATTTTTTAGCCAGCAAGCGCGTGTCAGACAGTAGGATAATTCTTCTATAAATATTTTTTCGCCGAAAACTAAATTTTTTATAAGATATTCTATAAGCTCGGCGCTTCCGCGCTCGCTGGCTGCGGAAAATAGTCTTTTAACTTCGCTATTGTATTTTGAAGCGGATGTGTCATATTTATCTTTAGGTTTTTTAAAGGCGGGAGTAAATATTTTTACTTTTTCCATAAGATATTTGACAAGTTCTAAATTACCGCTTTCACACGCGCAGCTTAAGGGAGTATCATAGGCTTCTTTATTCCCGTCAAGTTTTTCGTCCTCTATCAGATAACGGACGAGTTCTAAATTACCGCTTTCACACGCTTCGTTTAGCGGGTTGCGTTCATAGTATTTTTCAATGTCTTTTAAACTTATTTTCCCGCCTTGCACCATTTCTTTTACTAAAGCAATATCGCCTGCCTTGCAGGCCTCAAACAATGCTTCAACGTCCGGCCATTTGTTTACTGCCGGATAACTTGCTTTATAAAAAATTTCTTGTGGTATCATAATTTTACCTCGCTGAATTGTATCTTTTAAAAATATTTCGTGAACTCCGGTTGATTGCCGTTCTGGTCTCTTATATTAAGATAGTTTAAAAAATAATCATAATACCCGTCATAACAATCGTTTAATAATGCGGCAGCGTCGTTGCCTTTAATGTTTAAATCCGCTTTTTTATCTTCAATTAAATAGCGCACTATTTTGAACAGGTTGTCATCCGGCGGGCCGCCGCAGGTTTTCCCAAACGATTTTGTTTCAAATTGAGAATCGGTTTGATAACCGGCAGACGCATAATGCAGCAGCGTCCAGCCTTTCTGAGGGTTTATGGTATTAACGTCAAAATTATATTTTTCTATAAAATATACAGCGTGTGGGAAATAACCGCTCGCACAAGCCGCAAAAATGAAATCTTCCGCTTCACTTTCTTCTATAAGTTCAATATGGTGTTTTTCAATTAGGTGTACCAAAAGCTTATAGTCATCTTCGTTATATCCGGTAAATATATCTTCTTTCATTTCGGATATATTATTAATTGAATATGGATATTTTGCAATTATATAATCCGCTATATCAAGGTTACCGTTATACGCTAGAAATAAATCGGGCCCTCGTTCTGAAGAAGCGGGCGGATTTGGCCACTCCATGCCAAGCTCCTCAACAAGATATTTTACAAGATCTAAATTATTGCCATAACAGGCGGCTGGAAGAAGGTTTATCCCATCGTCTTTCTCATAAATGTTTAAATTATGCTCTTTCATCAGATACTTAACCAAGTCTATATTGCCGCTACAGCAAGCGGCGTGAATCGGAGTTCCCATGTCTTTGTCTTCCACATTTATTTCCGCTTTGCAGTTGTTTAATAAATATTTTACAAGTTCAATGCTGCCGCTTGCACACGCGGCGACCAATGCGCTGTGACCATAGCGGCTTTTTTTGTTTACGTCAATTTTTTTGTTTTCCACAAAATATTTGACAAGCGTGATATTTTTATATGAACACGCTGATATCAGGCTTTCGTATAAACCTTCCGCTAATCCTTCTTCACCATAGACTTCAACAAGATACTCTATAAGCTCGGCACTGCCGCGCATGCTTGCGTTCTCAAACAGCCACCATTCGCTTTTAGATCTATCTAAGGAATCGTATTTGTTAACAATTCTATTAAATATGGGATTAAATTCAGACCCTGTTTTAATAAGATATTTTACAAGTTCTAAATTCCCGCTTTCACACGCAAGGTTTAAAGGCGTGTTATGCCTGCCTGTTTTTATATGACCGCGAAGTTTTTCTTCATCTATAAGATAGCGGACGAGCTCTAAATTGCCGCTTTTACACGCTTCGTTCAGCGGGTTGTGGGTATAGTGTTTTTCAATTTGTTTTAAATTAAATTTCCCGCTTTGCAGCATTTCTTTCACCAAAGCCATTTCACCAGCTTTGCAGGCTTCAAGCAAAGCTTCAACATCCCGCCATTTGTTTACTGCCGGATAACTTGCTTTATAAAAAACTTCTTGTGGTATCATAATTTTACCTCCTTAAATGGAGGCTCGTATTGGAATCTCACCAATGTAGTCTGCTTTGCAGGCAGATGCCTGTATTCTCGGCCAACGAGCCATTAATTGCTATGATTTCTTGCTTCTTTTCTTACGCCGGCGCCATTATAATTTGCCTGCCTAAGTTTATATAATTATTCCGCGGCTTCTGATTTGCGCTGTGTTTTGCTTTTTTCTATCAATTTCATGTTTTCCTTCTTTAAGAAGAGAAAAAAGTTTTAAAATATACTGGGAGTTATTTCTAACAAACTTGAGAGTCTACTTATAGGAAGGCTGAGCAGATTTTTGAACCGAATCTTCGTCCCGATATTCCTCTTCTATAAATAACTCAAATAATCGATGATTTCCCTGATATGCGTGAATATGCGCCACATTAGGATGCTTTCGGTCCTCTGTTAATTGCAACTTAATACCGTTCAACTCTT
>JAISDD010000258.1 GCA_031265005.1 Syntrophomonadaceae bacterium
AGCCTTGGTAATAACCGCGGTACACGGAAATGACCGCCGAGAAAAATATGGCCGGTGCGACAGCCCGAATAGCCAAATAAGAACGCGGGTCGGTCAGAATATTATGCGAAATAAAATAAGCCGACTGCATAACCAAATAAGTCATGAGCAAACCGACTAGAACCAGCAGAATTAAAGAAATTTTCAGTAACCTCAGACTGTCTCCCCTTAACCCCTTTGATTCGTTCCTGGACACAATCACGGAAATAGCTACCGGAATACCAGCTGTAGCCAAAGCCAGCACAATCGTATAAATAGGATAGGCCATCTGATAAATCCCTATACCTTCATCGCCAATCCAGCTAGCCAATGGTATACGGTAAACGGCCCCCAACAATTTGCTGATCAACCCGGCGGCGCTTAAAATAGTCGCCCCTTTTATAAATAGCTGTTTTCTATCCACTGCATCCTCCGTGTTATAATATGGTCATTATAACATAAACGCCTGAGACAATTATTTATAACCCTCAAATTAGGGCTATAAATAATGAAAAGGTATCATGTCCCAGTCTAACCCAGCCTGTACTGGCCGGTAACTTAAGCATCAATACCTTTAGCAAATTATGATAATATTTTTATTTTTATAAGAGCAGCTTACGCAGTAACCCGTATCCGGCGCCAGGTACTTTAGCTTTCCATCTGTTTAGCCAAAAAAGCTGAAGCTGTCTCCGTTAGCTTGATCTCCATTTCCCCTAACTTGGTTCCCGGTTCTTTGCTTACAATTATCACCGCTCCGATTGGATCTCCCTGACTTACGATAGGCGCTATAACTTGCGACTTGATGGTATATTCCCGGTCGTCCGTCTGTATAATATGCAGGTTTTCATCATCTGCCGCTATTATATCATTCATTAACAAAGTAGTTCTTTCTTCTAAAGCTCTCTCAACTGCTTTTCCAATCGGCTTGCTTAAAAACTCTCTTTTATTGCCTCCCGCAGTCGCGATTATAACATCGCGGTCAGCAATCATAGAAATCTGCCCTATTGTTTCGTACATTGAATCGGCATATTCTTTGGCGAAATCCCCCAGTTCGCCAATTGGAGAATATTTTTTTAAAATAACTTCACCTTCACGATCTACAAAAATTTCCAGAGGATCCCCTTCACGAATTCGTAAAGTCCTGCGAATTTCCTTAGGAATTACTACTCTGCCCAAGTCATCAATACGGCGCACTATACCTGTTGCTTTCAATTATATTATTCCCTCCTTTTGCAAATAGTAGAAACGTTTTTACCGTTTAGTGATAGTATATAACTCAAAATCCCCTTTTATTCACTTTTTACCATAAAGGTTCAAATAACTCTCCCGCTTGCTAAAAATTACAGTTTTGAAGCAATGCTTTCATAAAATTATATTAGTATAACAGCCAATTAATACCATACATTTTATTTGTTACCCGCGTCATGCCCTAACAAGAATATTCGCTCTTTGTTTATGAGCGTTCAATAAACATATGACTTTCAAGCAGGCGCAACCGTTCTCTTTTAGGCAGCAATGGCAAAAATTACTATTATCACCGAAAAAAATAATATTCGTTTTTTTATTGGACACAATAATGACAGAAGGCCTGTTCGCCGCGTCGGGCAGAATACTCTTGCCCCGCAAACGGCAATGAATACTAGAATTGTCTCATTTCAGCGGCTAGTTTCATTTTCCGCTTAACGCGCTATAAAGCCTTGGCAGATGTTATTTCCGATTTTTCGAATATTTTTATAAACTAATGAGGTTTTGGGGTCATATGGAAAAAATAAGCTCTTTTCAGCTTAAATGTTTAATTGCTTTATTAATAATTCCCGCCGCTTTTTTTGAAGAAGGTCCTTTATTGACCGCCGTGCTAAAAAACAACGCTTGGCTGGTTCCGATAGGCATAATACTTCCCGGCTGGCTTCTGTTCAAAATGTATCTTTATATTTTCCGTCAAAATAATATTTCTTTTCCCGAAGCGTTTAATGAACATTTAGGACGTTTTTGGGGCAAAATCATAACTATTTTTTATATATTTTACTTCCTTGTGTTATGCAGCTATATTCTACGCATCTATTTCGAGTTCATGAAAATCAATCTGCTATTGACCACCCCTATTAGCGTACTGTTCTTTTTGATGTTATTTATCGGCTTTTACGCGTTAAAAAAAGGAATCAATAATATCGCCCGCCTCAGCGTAATCATTTTTGCGCTGACGATTTTTTTAAACATATTTTTAATAAGTAATTGTATTATTAACGGTTTTAAATGGGATAATTTACAGCCCATATTATCGGATATCCCGTTTAAAGCCTCTTTAATTGCTTTTTTCGGGTTGATAGGGGTACTAGGCAAAGCCATGACAGTATTTACTTTAGCTGATTTTGTTGCAGGCGACAAAGAAAAAACCATCAAATCCTCTTTAAGCACAGTATTAATTATTTTTTCTCTAGTAATATCTTCCACTTTATTGTCTTTATGCGCAACTCTGCATCCCAGCATCATTCCCAGCCTTTCTTCAGCCGTTTTAACTATGGTAAGAACAGCTCACATATCCTATTTCATTCAAAACATTGATATATTATTTATAAGCGTTTGGATCTGCGGCATTTACATTACTTTAACCATTTTTTGGTTTTCCGCCAGTATACTTACCCAAAAGGCTTTCAGCCTGCGGGATAATCGGTTTTTTTTAGCTTCCAGCGGTATTTTCATCGCCTTAGTTTCCGCGTCTTTGAGCAGTACCAGCTTAGGTTTATTTGTTTGGACCACAAAATTTATGCCTTTCCTAAATAATTGTTTTTTTGTTTTCATTCCTCTGTTTATTTTCATTAAAAGCTTGATTAAAAACTATCTGCCAAACAAGCATAACAATGAATCCCTTTCCATTAAGAAATAGAATAAAAATTGCTTTATTGCCAAAGAATAATTAATGAAATTCTTAGTTATTGATCTTTGATATTTCTAAGCTATTCGTATATATTACGCAAAATTCAGCAAAAGCGCCATATGTTTTTGAAATCATTAAATAAACGAAGGAATAATTTATGGACCATTCCTATAACAATAAATTCTCCCCGGAAACTGTAGCTGACAAGCACAAATCAGTTTTACTTTCTCCTGAGTTAAAAAAAAATCAGGAAGTTTTAACTCAGCGCCTTGCTGGATGTTTTGACTTTATGCAGCGCGAATTTTCTTTCGGTTCTCCTCCCGTCAAAGCGTCAATTATCTTTTTTGAAGGTTTGGTGGATAAAAGACAAATAGAAAACAGCTTAATAAAGTCTATTTTTATTAATTGCAATATTTTTTTTAGGAAAGAACAAAATTCAGAACCTTCCCATGCCGATTTGCTTGATACTTTAAAAAATAAGGTACTGACGTTAGCGGAAGTAAAAACTGTAGATAATTATGAAGATATCATATTGCAAATTTCTTCCGGAGACACTGTTTTATTACTTGATAACTGCGCGAGCGGGTTAGTTATCGGAACTCGTTCCTGGGCCGCCCGCGCTATCAGCATGTCTGAAAACGAAACTACGGTTTTTGGTCCTAAAGAATCATTTACAGAAACTTTAATATCTAATACCGCTATGTTAAGGAGACGCCTTAAATCCAGTTCATTTAAAATGGAAAGGCTGACTATAGGCCGAATATCTCAGACCAGCGTCTGTTTTTGTTACATCGAAAATATCGCTCCACCCGCTTTGGTAGCCAATGTTAAAGAAAGGCTGTCACAGATAGATATCGACGCTATTTTAGACACCGGTTATTTGGAAGAGCTCATCACGGAAGAACCATATTCCATTTTCAGCCAAGCTATGCATACTGAACGCCCTGACCGAGTATGCGGAAATTTGCTGGAAGGTAAAGTCGGCATTATGATCGACGGTTCCCCTATGGTTTTGGTATTGCCGGTAACTTTCCCTCAATTCGCTAACGCGCCTGATGATTATTATATAAATTATATTCCCGCTACTCTATTACGTTTTTTAAGGATAGCAGCTTTTGCGGTCTCCTTATTAATGACTGCTGTTTTTGTATCGTTATTAACATATCATCATGAAATGATCCCAACCCCATTATTGTTAACTATTATTTCGGCTCGTCAGGGAGTTCCCTTCCCAGCCTTCGTTGAGGCTTTACTCCTGGAAACAACTTTTGAATTATTACGGGAAGCGGGACTAAGGCTGCCTAACGCGATAGGTCCGGCCGTCAGCATCGTCGGGGCTTTAATTATCGGCGAAGCCGCAGTGCAAGCCGGATTAGTCTCTACTCCTATGGTGGTCGTCATAGCTTTCAGCGGAATAGCTTCTTTCGTAATTCCCAATTATAATGCCGGCATAATAACTAGAATTATGCGTTTTGTTTTTCTTATCGCCGCCGGTTTATTAGGATTGTTCGGCATCATGATAACTTTTATTTTATTAATCACGCGCATGGCTTCCGTTTCTTTCTTTGGAATCCCTTACTTGTCGCCGGTAGCGCCTTTTAACAACAAACAAATTTTCGATATCCTAACGCGCCGTCCCTGGTTTAGCAATACTCTGCGGCCATGGCAGGAAGGAATGAAAAATCAAAAACGCTATGAACCAAAACCCGCTCCTTCATCAAAAGATAAAAAGGGAGCCAGCAATGAAAGTTAAGAAAATTCTTGTTATTTTCACCTTAACACTCATTTTGTCATCCGGCTGCCAGGGAAGCGAAGTTCCTGATTTGATTTTTTCCATTGGGCTGGGAATAGACTGGAAAGAAAATCAAATAGAGCTAACTTCTGAATTCATAAAGCCTGCCCCCACAGAAGAAAACTCATCGGAAAAGGGTTCTTCCGTTATATTTACCAGCCAAGGGCGTACTTTAGGCGAAGCCAGCAATTCATTGTCTAATTTTTTACCTCAAACTCCCTTATGGAGTCATGTCAGCATCGTAATGCTCAGTGAAAATCTTTGTCAGACTGACGTCGCTTTGGTAGCTGACTACCTCACCCGTACCACGGAAATTAAGCATAATATTCCTCTGTTAGTTATCTCCGGAAGCAGCCCCGAAGAGATTTTTAAAACAAAACCAGTTTTAGAACCATATATATCGACTTCTTTAGCCCTAACTCTCCAAAACGAGGAAAAGCAGCTTAATATATATAAACCTGTTTTAATGTACGAATTTATGCGTAAATTAATTGCTCCTGGCATAGAGCCTGTTCTTCCGCAAATAAAGAAAACTACGGACGGGGAAAAAGACATTTTATTCTTGGACGGCGTCGCTGTTTTCAAAGGTCAAAAGATGATCGCTTCTTTGAACGAAGCAGAGAGCCAAGGCTACAATTACCTGACCAATAAAAATATTACCAGCGGCCTGCTTCTGATTAACAACCCTGACGATCCCCAATATTTTATTACCTTTGAATTGACCAAACTGCTGGTGGAAATACAACCTTTAATAGAAAAAGAAAATAATCGCATAACTATGCTCATTCAAGTTCACGCAGACGGTAATTTTTACGAACAAAGCGGGAGCGGAGACGTATTGCGCTTAGACAAATATCCTCAATTAGAGCAAATGGTGGAGGATAAAATAAACGCTTATATCAGCAATTGCATAGACAGAGTACAAATTATAAACAGCGATATTTTAGGGTGGGGACAGTTGATAAACCAAAAGGACCCTCATTTTTGGGAACAAGTTTCCCCTCAATGGGATATGATTTTTCCCACTATAAATTATCAGACACAAAGCGATTTCGTCATTAGGAGAACTTATCTGACCCGCAAGTCTTATTATTTTCAAGAATAGGCAGGGACTTTACATGAATAAATTATTATTCGCCCTAAGTTCATTAATCGTTATCAAAGAAGCAATTCCTTTGTTTAAAAATCGCCAGTGGAAAGAAATATTCATTATCAGCGCACTCATCCTTTTGTCTGTTTATCTTGCTTTTGACCTTATAAATCAAGGAATTATTGGGCAAACCATTGATAAGGTTCTAAGACGCTATTCTTAAAAAAATTACTTTAAATGAGCAGGTCATATATTTATGAAACTTAAAAAAACATTTATATTTACATTTTTATCTCTGTCAATGCTTTTCAACGGAGGATGCTGGGATTATTCAGAAATAGACAATACGGCGGTCGTGACCGTCATGGGATTGGACCTTACCAGCCAGGGAGAAATAAAAATCAGCGCCAATATCATCAAGCCGTTTCCTATTTTAAAAAACAAATCTCCTGAAACATTTGTAATTTCCGCTACCGGCAGAAGCTGTGCTGAAGCGGTAAGGCGGCTTTGTTTATCATTCTGCAAAGTAATAGAAGTGTCGCAGATGGAGGCAATAGTAATAGGCAAAGAATTGGCGCAAACCGACTTATCTTTAATAATGGATTTTTTATCTCGGAACAGGCATTTAAGACCCAACTTGCTCATAATGATCTCGGGAACCAATACCGCTGAAGAAATAGTGTCCTCCAATACTCCTCAAGGAGTTTCGCTGGGCCGTGGATTGAGCAGATTGTTGGCCCAAAATCAACAATCCGCCAATATATTCATCCCCATCCGCGAACTGGACTTCACTATTTATAGCGCGCAAGCAGGTATAGAGCCTGCCATACCTATCGTTTCCTTAGCGGCTCAGCCTATTTCTATTACTAGCGACAACTCCGCTCCTCAATCACCGTCGCTAATGGATGCGCAGAAAACCCCTGTTTTGTCTGGCACAGCGCTTTTCAAAGGCCGGCAAATGGTAGGCAGCTTTGACGATTTAGAAACCATGGGCCACCGCTGGTTAATAAGCGGCATGCAGAAAGGCGGTTTTATAACGATACCTGATCCATTTGTTATGGACAAAACAGTTGATTTAAAAATAATTGAATTCCAGCGTAAAATAAAACCTCTTATTTCAGGGGATAAAATAATTATGGAAATAAACATTATTGCCAGTTTGACTTTTATAAGTCAGCAAACAAATGAGAATTTGCTGGAAGCGCAGACGTTGAAACAAATTGAACTATTAGCTGAAAAAGAAATCCAGCGTCAAATAAACGCGTGTATTGTAAAAAGTCAATCCCTGCAGAGCGACGTTTTGGGATGGGGTTGGACTTTAAATAAGCTGGAGCCCCAAATGTGGTGTCAAATAAAGGAACAATGGCCGGCTATGTATTCTCAGACAGAATACAATATAAAAATAGATGCTAAAATATATAATTCCATGTTAACCATAAGTCCTCCGAAATTTAGCTGAATTATAGTCTAAACAGAAAATATGGCCTTAAAATAAATCATTTAAAACATTTGAGACGGGAGTAGCAGACGTGAAAGGTATTATGGTGCCGTTGTTTATATTTACTTTTCTTTTTGCCATAATAGAAGGTAAACGATTGTTCGAAAACCGCCAATGGAAAGAATTGTCTCTTACTTTCGCCATGTTACTGGTCGCCTGGATGTACGGCGCGGATATTAATTATAATCTGTATATGCTGCCCACAATAAATGATTTATTGCAAAAACTGGCCCCTTATTTCAATAAAATAGAAACTTTCTTCCGACTAAACGTATGGGGGTAACGATGGAAAAAAATAAAATATACACTTCTCAAATAGGAAAAATTATTTTTATATTACTAATCAGCAGCAACATTGTATATATTCCTGCTAAAATTTTTAGGCAAGACGCCTGGCTGGGCATTTTATTGAGCTCGCTAATGGGTTTTTATATTTTGTACGTTTTTATAAAAACACAATTACTATTTCCTGAAAAGCCCATAGCTATCATATGTTCAAATTTATTGGGCAAAATACCAGGCAATATACTGAATTCATTTTTTTTATTTATAATATTTAGTATTTTGATTTCCTATGGTGTAGACGTCAGCATAATTCTTACGACTATCAATCCGCATTATTCTACCATCTTTCTGAACAGCGTAATCTACGCCAGTTGTGGTTTTGTCGTTTATCACGGTATTAACAGCATCGCTCGTTTAAGCAACGTTATATTATGGTTTGTCCTCATTTTTCTTGTTCTGGGCTTTTTATTACCTTTAACTCAAGCGGATTTCAGGCAGCTCACCCCTTTCCTGCCCGAATGGAAACCCCTATTCTTCCAAAGCATATTTGTCAGTTCCTGGCCTTTTTCAGAAATCGTGATTATCGGCGCTTTTTTATTTTTAAGCTCAGATTTAAAGCAGAATAAACGTGTTGTCTATTACTGGTACTCAGCGGCCGTATTTAGCTTGATCGCGTTTACCATTCTTTCTTTAGTGATTTTAGGTCCCGAACTAACTCTTTTATACAATTTCCCTACTCAGGAAGTACTGCACTTGAATGATTTGGGCGCTTTCAGCCGCTTGGACATTTTTTTTACCAGTTTTTGGGTGTCAGCGTCTTTTGTTGCTATCATATGCTATTATCAAAGTTTTACCATGTTTATTCAGCAGCTTTTTTCATTCCAAAGCAACCGCAGTTTAATTATTCCGGCGGGATTAATGGCCTTTAC
>JAISDD010000023.1 GCA_031265005.1 Syntrophomonadaceae bacterium
CATGGAGCTGATATTGAAGCGGCTTGTGGGCAGTTGTCGGCGCAAAGCAACCCCAAATTTTAGCGGACTTGGATTGGCCAGGTTTATTTGCAGATTTATAGAGGTAATTAAAATGAAGTTTGCTGTTTTATCTGATCGGGGATTAGTACGAAGTAAAAATGAAGATAATTTTTTAGCCGATGAAATACGTGGATTGTTTATGGTCTGCGATGGGATGGGCGGACACAAAAGCGGAGAAATAGCTTCATCCATGGCAGTAGAGTGCATCAGCAAATTTTTACCTTCTGCTAATGGGGAGATAAATTTACATAAACTCAATGAAGCGGTATGCGAAGCTAATAAGAAAATTTTTGATAATTCCATGAAAAATTTAGAATTTCACGGCATGGGTACTACGGTTACGGCCGCAGTTATTAAAGGGTATGATCTTTTTATATCGCATGTGGGTGACAGCGGTCTGTTTATTATCAGCGGCGAGAGGATAAAAAAAGTCACTAACGACCATACTTTAGCTGAACAAATGGTGAGAGACAGTATATTGTCGCCTCACGATATAGAAAACAGTCCCTATAACCATGTTTTGACCAGAGCTTTAGGAGTTGAAGAGCAGGTTAAGGTTGATAATTATGAGGAACACTTAGATGAAGGAGATATGATCCTTCTTTGCAGCGATGGGTTAACTGATTTGTTAAGCCAGCAAGATATATTAGATTTAGTGAAAAAAGAGACATCTTTGCAAAAAGTAGTTCAGTCATTAGTATTTTTGGCTTTAGAAAGAGGCGGCAGTGATAATATTACTGTAATATTGGTATCTATCTGATGGAGGGAAAGACCTTGATCGGCACAAATCTTAGTGATCGTTATGAATTATTGGAATTAATCGGCGAAGGCGGTATGGCTGTTGTCTATAAAGCTCACTGTAAAGTGCTGGACCGCATAGTAGCCCTAAAAATATTGAAAGATGAATTTTCAAAAGATGCTGGTTTTATAGAAAGATTCAGGACGGAAGCGTTAGCGGCGGCGCAGCTGTCTCACCCCAATATAGCAAATATTTATGATGTTGGCCATGATGAAGACGTTTATTATATTGTCATGGAATACATTGAAGGAATGAATTTGAAAGAACTTATCCGCGCCGACGCTCCTTTTACCATTGTTCAAGCCATAAATGTCGCTTCTATGGTTTTGGACGGGTTACACCAGGCACATGAACGAGGTATTATTCACAGAGATATAAAACCCCAGAACATTATCATAACCAATGACGGAGTTGCTAAGGTAGCGGATTTTGGCATTGCTAAAGCTACTACCAAGAAAACGATAACTTTTGACGGCAATATTATTGGTTCGGTTCATTATATAGCTCCGGAACAAGCTAAAGGCGAGCCCGTCAGCCGCGCTACCGATTTATATTCTACCGCTTGTATAATTTACGAAATGTTGACGGGACAAATGCCTTTTGACGCGGAAAGCACTATTACGGTGGCTTTGAAACATATCCACGAGATGCCGTTGCCGCCTCATGAAATAAATCCGGATATTCCAGAAGAATTAGAGGCCATTGTCATGAAAGCCATGGCTAAAGATCCTGCTTTGCGGTATGGAACGGCTCAGGATATGCGTAACGCTTTAGTTGATTTTTACAGGCGTACCCATCCTGAAGAGGAGTATTTCCGGACTGACGGAGAGAAAATGGATATGGTCTCCTTTAATAGCAATAAAAAAAGCAATAAAAAAGATAAAAATCTTGATAAAAAAAAGAAACACAGATTGCGTAAATCCAGCGTAATTATTGTTGTGTTAGCTGTTATAGGGGTTTTAAGCGGATATTTGTATTCTAATGGCGGTTTGTTTGGAGAAGAAATTGAAGTTCCGGATGTACAGGGACTTATTACTAAAGAAGCCGAAGAGAAATTAGTGGATTATAAATTGAAAATGGCCGTGATATCACAAGTAAATGACGATAACATTGAGGAAGATCATGTCATAAAACAGGACCCGGAACCTGAAACAAAGGTGAAAGCTGGGCGTACAATAGAAGTTATTATCAGCAAAGGAAAAGAAATGATAGCTATTCCTGGTGTGGTTGGATTGATGAGGGATGACGCCGAAAATCTTATAAAAAACGCCGGGTTTGATTTAGGCGTTATGTATCCGGCGTTCGATGATAAATACCCGGAGAATTCTGTGATTTCTCAGGAGCCGAACGCGAATACCCCGGCCGTCAGAGGAACGGAAGTTTCTTTAAGGATAAGCAGCGGCAAACCTCCCAGTAAAGTAAGAGTCCCTAACTTAATCAACTATCCGCTGGAGACAGCTACAATGCTTTTGGAAAACAGTAAGTTAGCCGTGGGAGAAGTTGCAGAGGAAGAAAGCGCTGAATACGATGTGGGCAGGATTGTCAAACAAAGCATCGCGACGGACGTTATGGTGGATGAAGGCACTAAAATAGATATAACATTGAGTAACGGAACGCCCCCAAAACCGCCAGCTGTTAATCCGGATGCTTCAAATAACGCGCCTGAAAACAACTTAGGCAATACCGGCAATAACGATAACATAACCACAGGCGGTACTCAAAACTTAGGACCGTTACTTACCCGAACTTTAGAATTTACATTGCCGGATAATGAGAGCAGCTATCAAGTACAAATCAAGGCGAAAGACGCCCAAGGAGAAAAGATAGTGTATAATCAGCTGCACAGAAGCGGAGATTTAGTGACGGTTGCTGTAAGTTTTTATAAATCATGCGATGCTGAAGTATCAATAGACGGGAAATTTTACAAAAGCTTCCAGCTTCAATAGGCTGATGTTTTATTATGTAATGGGGGCAATATGCAAAGTGAGAAAGTAGTTGGCACGATTTTAAAAAAATACAGCAGTTTCTATTATGTACAGGATGAAAATAACCAGATATATGAATGTAAATTACGCGGTAAGATAAAAACGTTAGCGACAAGCGGGGACCGGGTGGAGATAACGCTAATAAGGCCTGGAGCAGGGGTGCTGGAACGAATTTTGCCGCGTAAAAATCAACTGTATAGACCTCGGATTGCCAACGTAGGCTTGATGATTATTGTCTTTGCTTGTGATAAGCCTTCTCCTAATATTTTGCTGCTGGACAGATTGTTATTGCTGACTTATTCAGTACCGTTACAATGCTGTATAGTATTGAATAAAGGCGATTTAGAACCAAGTAAATCCGCTTTGCAAATTAAGGATTATTATGGAGCGAACGCTTTTAATTTGATAATAACCTCTGGGTTAACCGGCGCGGGTATCGAAGAATTATCACAGCTGATGAAAGGGCAAATATCTGTTTTTACAGGGCCTTCCGGAGTTGGTAAGTCAACTTTAATCAATAACTTGATTCCAGACCGCAAAGAAAAACTGAAAACGCAAGCCATAAGCGAAAAGATAGGGAGAGGGCGCCATACTACCAGGCATGTGGAATTATTTTCCCTGCCAAATGGAGGCTGGGTGGCTGATACTCCGGGTTTCAGCAATCTGGATTTACCGAAAATGAAAAGTAAAGATTTATCAGGATTATACCAGGATTTTGAGCCTTATAGAAGAGAATGCCAATTTGCTAATTGTTGTCATGATAAAGAAAAAAACTGTAGTGTCAAAGAAGCGGTAATGGAAGGGAAAATAGCTTATTTTCGTTATGAAAATTATTTGAGTCTGCTGAACGAGTTGCGGGAAAGTGAGAAATATTGAATATGCTGATAATAGCGCCTTCTATATTAGCAGCCAGTTTTGATAATTTAAAAGAAGACTTGAAAAAAGCGGAAATGTCCGGAGCTGATTGGCTTCATGCCGATATTATGGATGGGCATTTTGTTCCGAATCTGACTTTTGGGCCGCAGATATTAGCCGATATTAGAAAAAATACTTCTTTGTTTTTGGACGTGCATTTAATGATAGAAAAACCGGAGTTTTTCATTGGGGAATTTGTGAAAGCCGGTGCGGATATGATAACGGTTCATGCAGAGGCTTGTCCTCACCTGCACCGAACTGTAAATATGATAAAAGAGCAGGGGGTTAAAGCGGGAGTAGCTTTGAATCCGGCGACTTCTTGGCATAATTTGCAATATGTAGTGCCTGATTTGGATCTAGTGCTTTTTATGACGGTTAATCCTGGATTTGGCGGCCAAAAATTTATTCCGGCGGTTTTAAATAAAATACGAGAGTTTAAAAAAGTGCTGGAACGGACCGAAAAAAAGCTTTTTTTACAGGCGGACGGCGGCATTAATGATAAAACCGGGCGCTTAGCCGCTGAAGCTGGCTGCGGTGTTTTGGTATCCGGGTCTTACTTATTTAACGCGGAGGATATGCCGGCGGCTATAAAAAAATTGCGCCAGTGAGATTGCTGTTGACAGGAAAAAAGGAAGGTGTTACTATAACATCAACTTAATAATCAAAACTTTCTTCGGGGATGGGTGAAATTCCTTATCGGCGGTAAAGCCCGCGAGCCTTTGGCATGATTCGGTGAAATTCCGAGGCCGACAGTTATAGTCTGGATGAGAGAGGAAAGAGTGCTGTGGCATGTTTTGGCATGTCAAGTTTTGTTGACTCTTAACCCGGCGGAAGCGGGTTTTTTGTTTTTTAGAGGGGCGATTACCATATTCATATGATATGTAAGGTATTTTATGCAAAATCATGAAGACAAATTATATATGTCGTGTGCCATGGAATTGGCTAAAAAAGCTTTGGGACGCACCAGTCCTAATCCAATAGTAGGTGCGGTGATAGTTAAGGACGGCCGGATAGTGGGACAGGGTTTTCATAAAAAAGCAGGGGCGGCTCATGCGGAAGTGAATGCTTTAAAAGAGGCGGGCGAGCAGGCAAGGGGAGCTCAGATATATGTTACGCTGGAGCCATGTTGTCATTACGGGCGTACTCCGCCGTGTACTGAGGCTTTAATAAAAGCGGGGATACAAAAAGCGGTCATAGCTATGCTGGACCCCAACCCTTTGGTAGCAGGAAAAGGAAAAGAAAAACTGGAAAATGCGGGAATGAGCGTTCAAGTCGGGGTACTGGAAAAAGAAGCTCGTTCTATGAATGAATTTTACATTAAATTTATAGAGCAGAAGAGGCCTTTTGTTGCTTTAAAAACCGCAATGACTTTAGATGGGAAAATAGCCTCTTATACAGGTGATTCGCGCTGGATCAGCGGAGAAAAATCCCGTCGGTATGTACATCAGCTCAGAAACATATATGATGGAGTTATGGTAGGTATTGGAACAGTTCTGGCTGATGATCCTAGTCTGAATACGCGTTTAGGAAAACAGGGACAAAGAGACCCGGCTCGTATAATAGTAGATAGAGATTTGCGGTTACCTCTTGAATCTAAAATCGCCCTAAGCAGTAAGGGGCAAACCACTTATATAATTTGTGCCGAAGGACAAGACCAAAAACGTATACGCGATCTGGAGCAATTAGGGGTCAAAATAATTGAATGCCGCGATAGTGAAAGTGATTTATCCTTAACGACAGCGATGCGGGAGTTGGCTCAACGAGGAATCATCAGTATATTGCTGGAAGGAGGGGCGGCCTTAAATGCCAGTATGCTTGAACAAAAACTGGTCGATAAAGTGCATTGGTTCATAGCGCCTAAAATAATGGGAGGAAAGGATGCCTTTTCACCAGTTGCGGGGATTGGCGCCGCTAGCGTTCGTCAAGCTTTAAATATAAAAAATATGGAAATACAGCAAATGGATGAAGATGTAATGATAACAGGTTATTTAAGGTGGTGATAACGATATTTACCGGATTGATTGAAGAAATAGGGCAGATTCGTAATGTAGAACCAAGGTCTGAATCGATAAAAATAGACATAAAAGCTGATAAAATACTCGAAGATATAGCCTTGGGAGACAGCATAGCCGTTAATGGAGTTTGTTTAACCATAATAGGTTTTGGCGATAAATATTTCAGCGCTGAAGCGATGCCGGAAACTATGGATAAAAGTACTTTAAATGTCCTGCGCAAAGGCGACCGGATCAATTTGGAAAGAGCTTTGCGTCTGGGCGACCGTTTAGGAGGGCATATAGTTCAAGGACATGTGGACGCGATTGGAACCATCGTAAAAAAAGAAATATTTGATATTGCTATTATTTATACTATAGCGGCTTCTCCCGAGGTTATGAAATATGTAGTTAGCAAAGGCTCCATTGCCGTCGAGGGGGTGAGTTTGACTATAGCTTCTGTACAGGAAAAAGAGTTCAAGGTGTCTTTAATTCCTCATACGGCTGATTACACAGTTTTAGGAAGCAAAAAAGACGGGGATATTGTTAATTTGGAAACCGATATTATTGGTCGTTATGTGGAAAAA
>JAISDD010000051.1 GCA_031265005.1 Syntrophomonadaceae bacterium
AGATATTTCATTGACCAAGGACGCTTCCTGCCGATTATCTTTTGGTATATAAAAATGGATATTCTGGTTTAGCTGCGCTAATTCCAAAGCCATAGGCAAAATGCCGGGAACTGAACGTAAATCCCCGTTTAGTGATAGTTCGCCGCAAAAATAGTGATGCTCTAAAGGCAGGCTTTTTACCTGTTCAGTAGCTAGTAAAATGCCTAACGCTATGGGAAGGTCGAAATGGCTGCCGTCTTTTTTGATATCAGCGGGAGCTAAATTAACGGTAATTCTTCGGTTAGGAAAATCAAAGCCGGAGTTTTTAATAGCTGAACGCACTCTTTCTCTGGCTTCTTTGGTAGCGCCGGAAGCTAAGCCTACCAGATCAAAAGTAGGCAGCCCATTTTGGATATCTACTTCCACATGGATAATTTTGGCCTCCACTCCAGTCAAAGCTAACGAAAATATTGTAGATATCATGGATAAAACCTCCCTTGATAATAATTAAGCATAATCGACAAATATTCCTTTTTTATTTAAATTATTGCTAAAAACTAATATAATAAGTATTAATTTGCGGATGGTTTGATTTTTATGGCTTAAAAATAATTATTTAAGAGTTAAAAAACCTAAACGGGGTAAAAGGATTTGCTTAATTTTTCGTATATAAGTAAACTATGATTATTTAAATGCTATGTTAAAATTAATCAGGGGCTTGTGTTTTGAAAATTATGAAATTGTTATGTGAGGAACGGTTATATGGCAGCTGATTTATGTGGATTATTGAAAGAACGGGTTATTATTTTGGATGGGGCTATGGGGACCATGCTCCAAAGTATGGGAATGGCGACCGGTCAATCTACTGAGTGGTATGGAGTTAATAACCCTGATGTTTTACAAGATATACATTATAATTATATCGAAGCTGGGGCTGACATTATTGAAACTAATACTTTTGGCGCCAACCGTTTAAAGTTAGATATTTTCGGATTAGGCGCGCAAACTAGAGATATAAATATGGAAGCTGTCAATATAGCAAAAAAAGCAGCCGGGGGAAAAGCTTTGGTCGCTGGCTCTATAGGGCCGACCGGTCAACTTCTAAAACCTATGGGGACGGCGGACTATAAAAAACTGTTTTCGGTTTATTCGGAACAAGTTCAGGCTTTAGCCCAAGCCGGCGTTGATTTGATATCGATTGAAACCATGCTGGATATAGGAGAAATGAAAATTGCTTCGATTGCCGTTAAGCAAAATACCCGATTGCCAATAATAGCTCATATGACTTTTGAACAGGAAAACCGTTCAATGACCGGAACAGACCCTTTAACGGCTTTGATAATAATGGAAGCTCTGCAGCCATTGGCGTTTGGCGCTAACTGTTCCGGAGGGGCTAAAGAATTACTTCCGGTCATTGAACAATTAAGGCGGAATACTAACAGCTATTTGACCGTGGAACCTAACGCCGGACTTCCTTATCTTGTAGAAGGAGAAACTTTTTTCCCGGACACTCCGGAAGAAATGGCGGAATACGCTTTGCGTTTATATGAAGCGGGTGCTAATATCATCGGCGGTTGCTGCGGAACTACACCCCAGCATATTCAAGCTATGGCGCGAGCCTTAAAAGGCGTTAGGCCTAAAAGTATTTCTCATGAACCTTTACGGGCGCTGGCTTCCCGTAGCCGCACAGTAGTTATCGCGCCTGAAGCGCCGCTGGCTTTTATTGGCGAAAGGATAAATCCCACCGCTCGCAAACAATTAGCTCATGATATTAAAGACGCCAAAATGAAATTAGTAGTCGCTGAAGCTAAAAAACAGGTGCAAAGCGGAGCTCCCATTTTAGACATCAATATGGGCGTGCCTGGCGTGGATGAGCCGTCCGCGATGTCGCTGGCTGTTGCTTTAGTGCAAAACGCCGTGGACGTCCCCATTTCTATTGATTCTACTAATGCGGCCGCTATTGAAGAAGGTTTACAAAATTTTGTGGGGAGGGCGTTGATTAATTCTACAACCGGCGAACAAAAATCTCTGGAAAAAATATTACCGCTGGCCCAACAATATGGCGCGGCTGTTTTAGGGTTGTGCATTGACGAAAACGGTATTCCTAAAACCCAGGAGAAGCGTCTGCAGATTGCTCAGCGAATTTATGACGCGGCTAAAAAATATGGGCTCAGAGATCAGGATATTTATATAGACTGTTTGGTTCAAACCGCCAGTGCCGAACAATCGCAAATCATGGAGACTTTGCAATCTGTGAGCCTCATAAAGAGCAGGCTCCAAGTAGGGATTGTCTTAGGAATCAGCAATGTGTCACATGGGCTACCGGTGCGGGAAAATATAAACGCAGTTTTTTTGTCTATGGCTTTGGCGGCTGGATTGGATTTGCCCATTATTAACCCGTTTGATGAACGTATTATGGACACCTGCCGGTCTGCGGAAGTGATTTTGAATCGCGATCCTTCCTGTTTAAATTATATTCGCTATTACGGTCAGAAAAATATCTCTTCTAATAAAGAGGAGAAGGTTTTAAGACACATTATCTGCTC
>JAISDD010000114.1 GCA_031265005.1 Syntrophomonadaceae bacterium
TCCAGTTGCGGGGGAAGTTAAGACCGGGCGATATAGTGATAGGTATTTCCGGCTCCGGCAACTCCCCGAATGTTATAAATGCCGTGGAATACGCAAGGGAGCAGGGGAACTTGGTCGTCGGCATTACCGGTTTTAACGGAGGAAAGCTGAAAAAGCTGGCGGATTTTTCTTTACACGCTCCGGTGGAAAGTATGCAGATCACGGAAGATTTACATATGCTTTTTGACCATCTTATTATGAGCATATTTTATCGAACCCTTGCCGGCAGAGAGCATCTGAGGAAGAGTTGAACTGTAAATAGTCATGAGGTTATTTGAGTGAATATAAATGCCGTCAACGTTGAAGCGAGCGTTACTCCCATTAGTTATCGCGGGCGGCATTATATTCGCTCAGGCAGCACAACGCAAGAATTGGGTGGGCGAGAGCTGGATAATTTTATTTTGCATCGCTTGGGAAAAACTTGGGATGGTATGATTATCCCAAATGTCACAGTTTCTGATTTGGACACATCGGCATTTCGCATATTTCGCGAAAAAGCCTTGGTCAGTGAACGCTTGCAGAAGACAGATTTGGAGTGTAAAAGACACTGTAAAAGACACTCAAAATCAGATTCTCAAGTTGTTTGCGTTGCCCTTTAGAATTTTTATAGGAGTGTTATTTGATGAATATAAATGCGTATGCCTTAAAAAGGATAGTTGATTCAAGTGTTTCTAAAAGCGGCGATGACTATATCGCAAAGATACCGTCAATGATGTCGGCTCAGGAGCAGCATCTTTTGTTCTTGCTTTCACGCGATTATTATTCTTACGAAGGAAAGATAATTGACGCCGGGCATTTTTTAGGTTCATCAACATATAGCATATGTGCAGGGTTGGCAAGACAGGCAGGCAAGCAAGCAAGACAGGTATTTTCATACGATTTGGGCATTTGGTATAAGGGGTGGACTGAATTGTTAAAAAAGGACGGTTGGTTGAAATTTTTTGAATTGTTCCCGGAATGTTATGAACTTGGGGATCTTGAGTCTTTTATTCCGGTTTATAAAAGAGCAATTGCGGAATACATTGATCTTGTCAATATTCGTTCAGGCGATCTGGTGCAAATTCTTGAAACCGAAGGGTTCAACGAAAAGATAGAGGTACTTTTTCTTGACCTATGCAAAATGCCTAAGATCAACCACGCGACTCAAAAGTTTTTTTTCGGAAATCTTATACCCGGCAAAAGCGTCCTGATACAACAGGATTTCCTCTGTGATAGTCTTCCGTGGCTATACATCAATTTAGGATATTTCAGTGACTTTTTCCAGTTTATAGGTTTTGTCGGCTCAAGCGCCGTGTACTTGTTTACGAGGGAGATACCGGGGAATATGTTAAATACTGACTGCTATTATGACTTAAACTTGGAAGAGAAAGAAAAATGCTATGATGCTTCTCTTGCATTGGTCTCAAATGATTATAACTATAAACTTTGCAGGTTGGCAAAATTGAAAATGTATCATGATTTTGGAGAAACAGAAAAGTATTCCGATCTGCTGCGGGAATACGAAAACTATCCTGAGCTTCAAGCAGCCCTTAACTCGGTTATAGATAGGATTGGACTTGGGCAGTATTATTGACTGGGTTGACTCTTTTTGTTAATTGTAGTTAATAGTGATGAAATACTGGGACTTACTAGACACGCTAAGTAGAGAAAAATGATTATTTACAGCAAGATATATGATTTAATGTGATCATAAAAACGTTCGTTTAAATGATCATCTGTATCACTTAACATATATCAAATCACCTATTCCCCTAAAACGCCGCAACCCCTTTTTTTATTGTATATCGTTAAATTACAAAATCAAGTAAAATTTCAAAATGTTATGTAAATTTCTGATCATTTAAACGAACGTTTTTGGTACATTATATTAACTAATTAACAATTTTTGAGGTTTTTATGTTTGCTATAATTTTATCGTCAGTTTTCTTTTTCTTTCTTACTTTGAGCGATGCTCACGCGTATCTTGATCCCGGTTCCGGCGGAGTTCTTTTTCAGGTTATTGCCGCCATAGGGCTCGTCTTCGCCATTCTCTGGAGGAAAATAAAAAGAATTTTCACCGGCAATAAGGCTGAAGTGGATGAGGCGGACCGCTCTGTTCAAGAGTTGTTAAAAACCGATACTTCTGATAAAGAAAAATAATTTAACATTGGCCTAAATGGAGAACCTGCTTTTCCCCATAGAAAATTCATTATATCATTTAATGAATTTTATTAAAATATATGTGGGGAGTTACGGGTTCGCGATAGTGTCGCTTTCGCTCATTGTCACCGTATTCTTATTTCCGTTCAAATATCTGCTGAAATTGTTGTCGGCCAAGCCCAATAAAATAATGAACGATATGAAGCCGTTTATTGAGAAGATTAACGCCTTGGACATACCTAAAAGTAAAAAAGCCGTTATGAGGGATTCGCTGTATAAACATTTCAAGTACTCTCCGCTATATGTTTTTATTAACCTCCTCCCGCTTCTTATACAACTCCCTTTTTTAATCTCCATGTATTATATGATAATTCATAATGCTGCCGAATTAGAAGGGCAATCTTTTTTATTCGTGGCAGACATTTCTCTTTCTGACGGAATCCTATTCGGCGTTAATCTGCTTCCGATCATGATGACTGTTATCAATATCTTAGCAGCGTTAATTATGCCTGACGCGGGGAAAAAAGAGATAATTCAATCTTTCTCCTTGGCGTTTGTATTTATGATATTGCTGTATAACGTTCCGGCAGCGGCCGTCATATACTGGACGGCCAATAATATTATAATACTCGTCACATACCTCTTTTTACGGTTTTGGAGGAAGAAAAATGAAAAACCTGCTTAAAGAGATAAGGGATCTTATCAGATACCTGCGGCTGCCGTTAATAAAGAAGCTGATATTGGTTTACTCTGAGCATTCAGGCTATACAATAAACTTTATCCCAACAGTAAAAGCTATAATTTCCGAATACAATACAGAGATATGTTTTGTTACTTCTCAGGCGGATGATCCGATTTTACTTTTCCGCAATCAGGGGATTACCGCGTTGTATTGCAAAAAGCTGCTGCCGTTTCTTTTTGCGAATATTGACAGCCCCGTCTGCTTGATGACAATGCCCGATCTTGGGGCTTATTACATAAAGCGATCGGTGAATAATGTGCGGTATATCTATATCTTCCACGCTCTGATGAGCACCCATATGATATACCGCGAAAAGGCTTTTGACAATTTTGATGCCATTCTCTGTACCGGAGGGTATCAGATCGATGAGATCCGAAGAAATGAGGAATTACATTCTTTGAAGAAAAAAGAATTAACAGAAGCCGGTTATACCCGCCTTGACGACATTTATTCAGAATATCAGAACCATAAAGGACCTCTTAATTCAAAGAAAAAAATTTTAATTGCTCCGGGCTGGTCAAAAGACAATATACTTGATACTTGCGGAGTTCAGATAACAACTTCCTTAGTCGCGGCCGGATTTGACGTTATTTTACGCTATCACCCGGAGACCGTGAAAAGACGGAAAGATCTGATAGAGCGGTATGACAACGCGTTTGCAGATAATCCGGCGGTTTTGATTGAGAAAAGCGTCGCCGACAACAACTCTCTTCTCACGGCGGATCTTCTGATCACGGATTGGTCAGGCGTTTCCTTGGAATACGCGTTTGGAACCGAACGCCCGGTGCTTTATATAAACACGCCCCGTAAAATATTAAATGAAAACTATCAAAAATTGGATATAGAACCTTTCGAGGTGAGTATCAGAGGTATGATAGGCAAGCAGATAGAATTAAACGAAACGCCGGATATTGTTCCGGTTGTGCAGGAAATAATGGCCGGCGCGGAAAAACTTAAACAGACCATCATAGAGATAAGGGATAAAAACATCTTTAATTTCGGCAAAGCCAAATACGCGAACGCGAAGGCTATATTTGAGCAATTGAAAGCCGCTTATCAAGCTGGGAGAAAAAATGAGTGACGACAGATCTGTTATTTTAACATCCGCAACAAAGGCCGAAGTCTTAGAGTATTTAGCCGCGCTGGGTTTTAATATCCCGTTGGGCTATTTTTTCAGCATTAAAAAATGGCAGGAATCCTCGGAGAAAGTATTGGCGGAGATAAAAAAAATATTTAAGGGAGTTGATAAAATCGCTATCAGAAGCAGTTCGCAGGCGGAAGATTCTATTTCAACATCTATGGCCGGAGCGTTCTTAAGCTTATTAAACGTAAACACTGAATCCAAAGATGATATAACAGGCGCGATAGAAAAAGTTATTGAATCCTATTATGAAAGAGGGGAAGCCGCCCCGGAAGACCAGATTCTTGTTCAAACTATGGTTCAAGATGTTGCCATGAGCGGAGTTGTGATGTCTAAGGTTCTTGACGACGGTTCCCCATATTATGTTGTAAATTTTGACGACTCTTCAGGAAAAACCGACTCTGTCACCTCCGGCAGCGCAATCAACAAGACCGTTTACATCTATAACGGAGTAAAAGAAGGAGATTTTGATTCACCGAAACTGCTTAATGTTATAAAACTTGTTCGATCGCTGGAGCAAATATTTAATCTGATTCCGCTTGATATTGAATTTGCGGTAAACAGTTCAAACATCCTTTATCTGCTGCAGGTCAGAAGGATATGCTCCGTTAAAAATTGGAACAAGAACGTTGCCGACAGGCTTTCCGCGCAAATAAAGTTCGTCCATGACCATGTTCAGCTCTTAAACACCCCCCGTTATAAACTGTTCGGTAAAAATACCATACTGGGGGTTATGCCTGATTGGAATCCAGCGGAAATGATTGGAATTATTCCGCGTCCCCTTGCGTCCTCACTCTATCGTTTTTTGATCACAAAAAATGTTTGGTGTAAGGCGCGCAAAGTGATGGGATACCATGATATGCCCAACACCGATCTAATGGTGCTGATATCCGGCCACCCTTATATTGACGTCAGATGCAGTTTTAACTCTTTTCTCCCCTCCGCGCTGCCCGCTGATACAGCGGAAAAATTAGTTGACGCGTGGTTAACAAGGCTTAATGACCATCCCCATTTGCACGATAAAGTTGAATTTGAAATAGTAAATACAGTATTGGATTTTTCCTTTGATAAGACCTTTAATGAGAGATATCCCGGCGTATTAACCCTTGATGAGACGAACTGCTATAAGGATGCTTTAAAAAAACTCACGATAGCCGCCATTATCGACAGCGCACAAAATACCTTAAAAACAGCTTATGATAAATTCGCGTATCTTGAAAAACTGCAAAAACTTCTCCCGAATGCTATAGAAAAAAACGCGTTCTTAATAGTGGACAGGCTTAACATAATGCTGGAAGAATGCAAAAAATACGGAACATTGCCGTTTTCAACCGCCGCGAGACACGGTTTTATCGCGGAGGCCATATTGCGTTCCGCGGTGGCGAGGGGAGCGATTTCGGCTGAAAGGGCGCAGGATTTCAAAACCGGCGTTCGGACGATCACCAAGGAGATGAGTGAGGATTTTTATAAAGTGAATGTAAATGAGATGGGGCAAGGGGAGTTTCTAAGCAAATACGGGCATTTAAGGCCAAGCAGTTATGATATTCTCTCTCCATGTTATAAAAACAGAGAAGCTCTTTTCAGTGGAAACCCATTAAAACCGCACCTCATTCCTCCTTTTACCCCCACATCCGGTGAAATAAAAAACTTCAACCTTCTGTTTAAGGAAATCGGTTTTCACGGCATTGACTGCGCTTCTTTCTTTAATTACGCGGCAAATGCCATAAAAGGCCGTGAATACGGCAAATTTATTTTTTCAAGGCATCTTTCCTTTATTTTAGAGTCCATAGCGGCTTTAGGAGAAATCTATGATTTCACAAGACAGCATATGTCGCTCTTGACGATAGATCAGATCATAAGCATCTCTTACGCGTCTTTGCCAAACAATCCCAGAGATTATTTATTTGACATCATAGAAAAGGCCAGGGATGAGTATGATTTGGCACTTTCCTTTAAACTAAGCTATCTCATACGTTCCGGAAGAGATGTTTATGTTGTTCCGCAGCAGCGGACAGAGCCAAATTTTATTTCACGGAAAAATGCCGAAGCGAAAATAAAGTTTCTTTCACCTGAAATAAATGCTAATATTGATCTGTCTGATTGCATAGTATGCATAGAAGGGGCGGATCCGGGCTACGACTGGATCTTTAGCAGGAGAATCGCAGGCCTTGTAACTAAATTCGGAGGAGCCAATTCACATATGGCCATACGCTGCGCCGAATACGATCTGCCCGCGGCTATAGGCTGCGGGGAGCAGACTTTTGAAAGAATTGTCCGCGCCGGAGGATGTATTATAAAGTGTCAGGAAAAGATACTTTTACCGTATGGTGCTCTGAATGTGTGATTTGCGGATAGGAATCACAATGCGTGTTACCGAAGCGCAGCATTACACCGAGTTGAGAAGCAGTCTCGCTCAGGATTGGTTTAAGTTTCTGGGGGAAACTTTTCCTCACAGTCGCTGGCTCTGCCTGCCGAATATCGGTGATTCGATAAAAGAATATCTCTCTGTCTGGGACATCAATGCCATTATTTTATCCGGCGGAGATGATATAGGGGTATACCCGGTTCGCGATGAAACGGAGTTTGCGCTTTTGGATATCGCCGATAAAGAGGGTTTCAAAGTGCTGGGAGTGTGCCGCGGCCTTCAGCTCATGCATAATTGGCTGGGAGGAGAGCTAGTTCGTAATGGGGCGGAATTTGAAAATAAACATAAAAGCACCCGACACAAAATTTTGTTTAATAACGAGCCCCATGAGGTTAATTCCTATCATAGCTGCACCTTGAAAGGAGAAACAGCGGCGGATATAATTTCCACCGCGGATGATAACTCCATAGAAGCTATTGCCTATAAAAATATGCTGGGTGTGATGTGGCACCCTGAAAGGGAAGAAACGCTCCCTTTATGGCAAAAAGAATTTATAACAAACTTTTTATACAATTAGGAGTTGATATGCGTGCTGTTATTTTAGCTGCCGGACGGGGTTCAAGAATGGGAAACGCGACTGACGTAAAGCCCAAATGTTTAACCGTTATAGGGGGAAAGCCTCTTATTGACTGGCAATATCAAGCGATCACACAGGCGGGGATTACTAATATCACAGTGGTAGGCGGTTACAGATCCGAAACCTTGCGGAGCGATAAGTATAGTTTGGCCTTAAATCCTGATTGGGAAAGCACGAATATGGCTGCGACTCTCTTTTGTGCCGGAGAATATGAAGGCGATACCTTGGTTTCCTATTCCGATATACTTTACCCGGCAGCGCATATCAGATCCCTGATGTCCCTAAAAGCCGATATAGCCATAACCGCCGATCTGTTATGGCGTTCGCTATGGGAAGAGCGCTTTAATGATCCGTTAAAAGACGCGGAAACTTTTAAGAGCCAAGACGGTATTTTAACTGAAATCGGAGCGAAAACTAACGACATAAACGAGATAGAAGCCCAGTATATGGGGTTGCTTAAATTCAGCAAGAGAGGCCTCAAAAGTGCCGGGGAAGTATTTAATGGCCTATCTCCGGAAAAAAGGAACAAGCTTGACATGACAAGTTTGCTCCGCCTTCTCATGGCAAAAAATGAAAAAATTAAAGTGGCTTTGGTAGAAGGAAAATGGTGCGAGGTGGACAATCAAAATGACCTCAATACATACAACAGTTTGATTGAGAAAGGAAACTGGATCCATGATTGGCGGATTAACGAAAAATAGCTGCTTTTTACTTGTAGAAAATATTTGACAGTCCGATATGTTATTTGCTATATCTGCACTGAGGGAGTCTAAATGTTAAAAAAAATAGTTTCTGTTTTGAAAATATGCATAAAGGCAATGAACAATACCGCGTTTTTTGCGGTTTTATCATTGATAGCAACCGTTGTTTTTTTTGGTTCAATGAATATTTTTATAATAAATTCCGCGGCATTTCCGGTATCTTTTTTTTTTATAGCCTTCAGATTGTGTCTTGTAGTGATTGTAATCGCATTCCTCTTAAGTTTTATTATAAATTTGTTGCCCAATAAAATCAAACAGATAACAACTGTTTTAATTTTTTCTGTCGCCGTCTGCTTTTGGCTTCAAAGCAATATTATAAATTGGGATTATGGTATATTAACAGGAAGAGATATCAATTGGGATGAATACTTTTACCGAGGGCTAATTGATATCATCCTCTGCTCTTCCATAGTTATCTTTCTTTTATTCTTTTATAAGAGCGTCCACAAACAGGTTTTAATGCTATCCGTAGCAATATTTGTTATACAATTCTGCCATCTGGGTTATAAATATATCTCTTTTATGTCTGCCTCTACCGCTACTGAAAATAGATGGCTTTCCGATTATACTTATATAGGAGACTGGACGCCTGACTATGGCAGTATATTGCATACATACTCATCTGACAAAAATTATATAGTTGTATTGGTAGATACCTTTGCCAAGTATTTATTTGATGAAGTCATAGAAAAAAACGATGCTGTCTACGATATTTTTGACGGTTTTACGCACTATCCAGATGCTGTCAGCGGTTATCAATACACTGCAACGGCGGTTCCTTTCATACTGACCGGAGTGCCTTATAAAAACGAACAGCCACGCCGCGAGTATTTATATAATGTCATGCTTAACAGTTCCATCTCAAGCAAGTTGATCCAACATGGTATTGATGCTGAATTGTATACTTGGACTACTTATTTGTCTCCCAAAACTTCAACTTCCATCAGGCATTACTCTTCTCTCCCCGTTTCATACGATAAAATTTATACCACTTTGCTTTTAACCTCTTTCTACAAGTCTTCTCCGCAAATCATAAAAAGAAAGCTGTTCGACAAAGTTTCCTATTATTCTGTCAATGCTGAATCTGAAATTGCCTCCGCATCTTATGAAAGCAAATATAAAGCACCTGACTTAGTTTTCTTAGATAATCTTATGCAAACATCTTCTGTAGAAAATAAAAAGCAGCTTTTTAAGTTCATACATTTAACAGGCATCCATCCACCTTTGTTTCATTATTTTAACGGCACAGATTTTATTGAAACTGATGAACGGCAATCATTTTCAGCAAGTGCGGAAGCCTGTGTTGAACTTTTAACTAAAGTGTTAAATAAATATAAAGAGTTGGGTATATATGACAACTCTTCAATATTTATTGTAGCCGATCATGGAATTGGGTTTCATTCTACGACAAACGGAGAGGAATTAATAAAAAATATACCGCTGGTGCTCCACAAGCCGCCGCATTCCAGAGGAAAGATGACTGTTTCTGACAGACCCTACTATACTACGGACTTAAAAGATACTATTTTATATGAGGCAGGTATATCCGCCAATAAAGGCTTATATTCAACTTTGCCCGCATATGATATAAGGACTTACCTATTTTATCGGGATAAAAAAGATGATTGGAATACTTTCTATATGCCTGATATGCAAGAATATATTATCAAGGGTAATGTTAGCAATCCTCAAAACTGGTTCAAAACAGGTAAGGTTTACAAAGCAGGATACGGTTTTAACTATAGTCTGGGAAAAACTATATATATATTAAAACCGGAAAATAATGGATTATCAACAGCGCCACGCATAACAAGTCCGGCGAATAATGCTTACATCTTAGAACAGGAGGAAAGCGGCTACGATGCGCTCGGGGAATATTTATTTAACAGTGCTCTCGCAAGCCGTTATGAAACTGCGTTGTCAGGTAATAGCAGCTTTTCATTGGTATTTA
>JAISDD010000121.1 GCA_031265005.1 Syntrophomonadaceae bacterium
TAGGAAATAAATCTAACCATGACGGGGGGACAAAGTGGGATTAGTATATATCTTAAACATAGCTTTGGAAGTTTATAAATGGTTAATTTTCGTACGTATCTTTATTTCGTGGGTTCGCACGGATCCGCGCCAGCCGATAGTAAAATTTTTATATGATGTTACCGAACCGGTATTAGCTCCTGCCCGCAAATTAATTCCTAGTATTGGGGGGATAGATTTTTCTCCTATTTTGGTTTTTGCTTTAATATCAATTTTGCAGAGGACTATATCGTAAAAAAGCCTTTGTTATCAGTTTAATATACACGAGGAGAATAAAAATGGTTAGCCCGTCTCAGGAAATCGAACTGTTAGCTCCAGCTGGATATTGGAAAACCTTGGAGAGCGTGGCGGAAGCTGGCGCTGATGCGGTATATTTAGGCGGTAAAGAGTTTAATATGCGTCAACTAAGGGCTGATTTCAATTTTTCAAGGGAAGAACTAAAAGCAGCCGCGGATTATTTGCACCAGCGCCGCAAAAAAATATATGTAACGGTTAATAATCTTCATTTACAGGATGAATTTCTTGTGTTGGAAGATTATTTGTTTTTTTTAGACGAAATAAAGGCCGATGCTTTGATTGTACAAGATTTAGGCGTGGCGTATCTTTGCGGAAAATTAGGAATAAAAACTCCCCTTCATGCCAGTGTGCAAATGAATGTTTCCAATCGGTATGCGGTAGCTCAATTGGAGGACGCCGGCTTTAAACGGGTAATTTTATCAAAAAACCTTTCGGTGGACGAGATCTCCTCAATACATACACACAGCAATCTGGACATCGAATTTTTCGCGCATGGAGATTTGTGTATCAGCCATACCGGGCAATGTTTTATGAGCAGCTTTATAAGCGGAAATAGCGGTAATCGCGGTTTATGCGCCAAACCATGCCGCTGGCCTTATATATTACAGGACAGTGCTGGGAATGTAAAAAGTGACGGATATCTACTGGCTTGTAAAGATTTGTGCGTGCTTGATTATGTAAAAGAGTTAGCCGAAGCTGGGGTCAGGTCTTTTAAAATCGAAGGACGTATGCGGGATGAAGCTTATTTGCAACATTTAGTGAGCCATTATCGCCTGGCCCTGGACGAATTGGCGGAGGAGCGGACGCCGCCGCTTCTTTTTACGGAAAGATACGCAGATGTTAACCGAAAGCGGCTGCGAGATTTTACCATGGTTAATTTGTTCAAAAATCCGGGGCATGATATGGTTGATATCAGCGGGGAGCGTGAACATATAAAATTCGACGTTATAATTCCTCAGCCTGTTTTTGAGATTGAAAGTAACAGCGGGGATGCTGTAAAAATAAAACAAGATGTTAATGTAAGCGTAAAAGTGGCTACTTTGTCTCAATTGGAGAAAACCGGCGCTCTGGAAGTAAATGAAATCATCGTTTCATCAGAAAAAATTCACCAGCTCGAATATATTACAGATCGGGAACTGTTCGCTTTTTTAAGCAATGATAGAAATCCGCAAAGGAAATATTTATGGGAAAGCCCTGCGGTTTTTACAGAAAAAGCACAAGGACAGGTGAGAAAGCGGCTGGAAAAAATATCGTCCTATATTGACGGGGTGGTGGCTAATGATTTGGGGGCGGTGAGATTAGCGGCGCAATTAGGGCTTCCGGTCCGGGGCGGAATAGGTTTGAATGTTGCCAACAGCGCAGCGGCGGAATTTTTATTTGCTATGGGAGTGGAAAGAATACTGGCTTCTTTAGAAATGTGCTTTGAACATATTAAAGAATTTATTGTTAATGCCGATGATAATATTGAAATGCTGGTTCAAGGGTCTTTATGCGGTATGATAACCGATACTTGCATTATTTCTATGGATGCTGGCTGTGATGAACTGAAATGCTCTAAAATGAACCAGCGGGTTTATGGGAAAAATTCGGGATTGTCTGAATTTTATTGCCGGCGGGGGGAGCATTATTTGAAAAACAGTCCCGAAGGGTTGCCGTATGTTTTGCGCAGTGATACCGAGTGCCGCAATTACATATATTATCCGTTTGAATTATGTTTGATTAACAAACTGCCGGAATTATTATCAGCTGGCCTAAAGTATATTAGAATTGATGCGCAGTTTTACAATGACGACTTAACTTGCAAAATTATCAGTCTTTATGGAAAGGCGGTTTCTCAGTTAAAACAAAGCGGTTATTTTGACTTAAAAGACGTTGTCCGAGATTTGCAGGAAACGTTTCCGAGAGGGTTGACTGCTGGTTATGGCTGTTGTTAAATGAAGGGAGGTCAGGCGTTAATTGATCACGTCAAATGAAATTAGAAGCAAAAGATTTAATAAAAGTTTCCGAGGTTTCAATCAAGAAGAAGCCAAGCAATTTTTGGTTACCATCGCCGACGATTATGAACAGATGTACAGTGACAACGCGAACTTGCGGGACCGCATAAAATTGTTGGAAGAAGACCTGAAAAAATATCACCGTATCGAAGATACTATGAATAATTGTCTGATATTGGCTCAGCAGACGGCGGAAACGGTGAAAGAACAAGCTAACAACGAAGCGGCTTTGCTGATGAAGGAGTATAAGCATAAAATCTCTGAAATGCTGATGATCTATCAGGAAATTATCAAGCGCTTAAATCTGTTCAATAGTGAATTGAAATCTAATATAACCGGACATTTGGAGATGATCGAAAAGAACAGTAGAAAAATTAACGAAATGTCTGATTTTTTTTACAATTCAGATATGAAAAATGTTTTAGAAAATTTGGAAAAACTGGAATTGACGGAGCAGTAATGGCCAGTGTTGAAGGCTATGAAAAAGAACGGCTATATTATATAAGGCCAATGATTACTAATATTATTCATAAATAATGTTTATATAAATGGGTAAAGAATTTCTAAACCATATTCCTTCACATTTTCCCCGGACAGCCAAATTTTCCAGTCCCCAAACGAAAAAACAACGTTTCTTTAAATATAAGAACTTCTTACATTATTCTCTATTCTCGTGACCTTTAGGGGGTATTGCGGATTAGTATCACTTGTTTATCGGTTCGGGCATAGATGGAGATGATCATGGAGGTTACAATAAGTGTCGCGCCGATTAAAGCTTGCGGAGTAAAAGTCTCGCCGGCCCAAAAATAAGCCGCCGCAGCCGCGAATATCGGTTCAGCGGTCAAAATCAGGGCAAATCTGCTAGAAGTGCTATAGGGCTGCATGAACATTTGGGCTAAAAAAGTCAAAGAAGTAGCCAGTAAAGAGGTAACTAAAATAGATGTTATAGCCAAAGGGCTGAAATAGTGAGGCCATTTTTCTAAAAAAATTCCGATTATGGAACAGGACAACCCGACGAATAATAATTGTACGCCGGTAATGGTGACAGGATTATGCCCGGGAGAGTATATGCCGACAAAGAACAGCTGAAAGGCAAAGCCGAAAGAACAGAGGAGCATGAGCAGATCGCCGAGATTTAAAGAAATATTTTGATGCTGGAATACGATAAGGAATATGCCCAAACCAGCGGCTATCACACAAAGAATAAGTTTCCATGAAGGCATAGGGCCACCGGAAAAACAATGAATGATAGGAACCAGAACCACGCTTAAACTGGTGATAAAACCAGCGTTGGACGAAGTGGTGTATTGAAGGCCTATGGTTTGAGTCCCATATCCAAACAGTAAAAAAAATCCGAGGAGACAGCCGTGAATTATGGTGGAAGAATCGGTATCTTTAAAGGCCTTATGCGCCAGTATGTAAATGGTAAAAAAAGCCAGCAAAAAACGCAGACCCAGAAAAGTAAACGGGCTGATGTCGTTAAGGGCGTTTTTGACCACGACGAAAGAAGTTCCCCAGATAAAAGCTACTATAAGCATACTCATTTCGGCTTTAGTTTGTTTGGTTATATGGTTCATTTTGACCTCATTAAAGGCAAATTATTATTTATATTCCCCTTTGTTTTGTGATAATATCCAGAAAGAAAGCATTTAAACTAAGTAAAGGAGCAGCTTGTATTTTGGAAGCATCATCTGTAAAGGAAATATTTAAAAGGCTGCGGGCGTCATATCCTCACGCTGAAACTATGCTGTCTTTTAATACGGTTTTTGAATTATTGACGGCGGTTGTTCTTTCGGCTCAGAGTACGGATGAACAGGTTAACCGCGTGACAAAAGAAATGTTTAAAATTATTAATACTCCTGAAGCTATAGCGGATTGCAGAGCGGAAGATTTGGAAAAGCTTATCAGCGGAGTGGGGTTGTATAAAAATAAAGCTAAAAATTTGATAGCTATGGCTAAGATTATTCGAGATGAGTATAATAACGAAGTGCCGGATAGTTATGAAGAATTAATTAAGATGCCGGGCGTAGGCAGCAAAACAGCGAATGTGGTTTTATCAGTAGGGTTCGGCTTGCCGGGGTTAGGGGTGGATACCCATGTACATAGGGTAAGCAACCGTTTAGGTTTAGTGATGAATAAAAATGCCCGGCAAACAGAAGCTGCTTTAAAAAATATGCTGCCTCCCGAACAATGGGGAGAGTCTCATCATGTTTTGATTTATCACGGACGGCAAATATGTAAAGCGCGCAAAGCGAACTGCGAGGAATGTGTTTTAGAAGATTTATGTGAGCGTAATTTAGACGCGGTGAAATATTGATAAGGGACCGCGCTTTTAATACTGGCCGGGCGGATGCTTGTAATAAGGAATTTTATAGAGTAAAATATGAAAAACACGTCAAAAATGGATATGATGTTGCGCTGATGTTTGTCTTTATAGAACAGTTTATGATAAGATGAATTAATTTGTTTGAGTTATTTTATCATAATTAAATTACCAGGAAAAATAGTTGCTGATTGTTGTATTGCCGCCGTAAAAGTGAAGCCTTTCGTTTCTGGAGATGAAAGGCTTATTTACGTGAAATATTATAAAAATACTGTTATTGGGGTGAAAAAATGGCCAAGGGAAAGTACGACCATACGCTTAATTTACCGGAAACAGATTTCCCCATGCGGGCGAATTTGCCGAAAAAAGAACCGGAAATATTGAAATTTTGGGAAGATATTGATATTTATGGAAAGGTTCAAGCGAAAAATGCCGGTAAAGCTAAATTTATCTTGCATGACGGGCCTCCGTACGCTAACAATAATATTCATTTAGGGCATAGTTTAAATAAAGTGCTCAAGGATATTATAGTGAAATACAAAAGTATATCGGGTTTTGACGCTCCTTATATTCCAGGATGGGATACCCACGGATTGCCTATTGAACAACAAGCTATCAAAAATATAGGGCTGGACCGTAAAAAAATTGAAGTAGTGGAATTCCGGCGTCATTGCCGGGATTATGCCTTGAAATTCGTTAATTTGCAGCGAGAGCAGTTTAAGCGGCTGGGAGTTCGCGGAGATTGGGAACGTTCATATTTAACCTTGGATCCGCGTTTTGAGTCTGCTCAAATAAAGATTTTCGGAGAAATGGCGCGTCAGGGATATATTTATAAAGGGTTAAAACCGGTGTATTGGTGCGGGGACTGTGAAACGGCTCTGGCCGAAGCGGAGATCGAATACGGCAATAAAGTGTCCTTTTCAATATATGTAAAATTCCCGCTTAAAGATGGAAAAGGAATTCTGGACGCTGATGATACTTCAGTGCTTATATGGACGACGACGCCTTGGACTTTGCCGGCTAATACGGCTGTTGCCTTGCATCCTGATTATGATTACGTCTTGGTCAAAGTGGAAAATGAAAAATATTTAATAGCGCAGGGACTATTGGAAAATGTCAGTGCGGAATTAGAGTGGAACGGACCGAAAATATTAAAAAAATTTAAAGGGCGGGATTTGGAACGGATTGTTTGTCGGCATCCTTTTATAGACAGAGATTCTTTGGTGGTATTGGGTGAGCATGTTACTTTAGAAGCTGGAACAGGATGTGTTCATACTGCCCCAGGGCATGGGGAAGACGACTTTTATGTCGGACGGGCTTATAATCTTGAAGTTATTTCACCGGTGAATGATTCGGGACACTTTACTGAAGAAGCTGGTAAATTCGCGGGTCTTTATGTTCAGTCAGCTAATAAAGAGATTATCAAGGAGTTAGAAGAGCGAAAATGCCTGCTGAAACAAACCACTATCGAACACCAGTATCCCTTCTGCTGGAGATGCCGCAAACCTATAATATACAGGGCTACGGAGCAGTGGTTTGCTTCTATTGACGGGTTTAGGGAAAAAGCCCTGCAGGTCATCGATCAAGTAAAATGGGTCCCCGCCTGGGGGCGGGATCGCATATACAATATGATAAAGGATCGGGGAGATTGGTGTATTTCGCGGCAAAGGACGTGGGGAGTGCCTATTCCGATATTTTATTGCGCTAAATGTGGCGACAGTATTATAAACGAACAAACCATAGAGCATCTAAGCAATTTATATATTGAATATGGATCCGACGTTTGGTTTGCCCGTGAAGCCAAAGATTTATTGCCGCAGGGATTCGTCTGTCCGAGCTGCGGACATGGTGAATTCAGAAAAGAAACGGATATCATGGATGTTTGGTTTGATTCTGGTTCCAGCCATATGGCGGTCTTAGAGACATATCCTGAACTTAGCTGGCCGGCTGACATGTATTTGGAAGGCAGCGACCAGCACCGCGGATGGTTCAATTCATCTCTTTCTACTGCCGTAGTGGTTAAAGGCCAGGCGCCGTATAAACAAGTTTTGACGCATGGATTCGTGTTGGACGAAGAAA
>JAISDD010000182.1 GCA_031265005.1 Syntrophomonadaceae bacterium
ATAATCGCCTTTGAAGATGACGATGCCGGGGATGAGTTATTCTGGGAAGCAGTAAGCACACTTGTCGAAGCGGACAAAGTATCGGTTTCGTTTTTGCAAAGGAGGCTGCGGATAGGTTATTCCAGGGCTGCGCGTTTGGTGGATATGATGGAGGAGCGCGGAATAGTTTCGCCTCCGGATAACAGCAAAAAAAGAGAGATACTGATAGACCATGAACAATTAGAAAAACTTCAAGAAAGAAAGAGTTTGACTTTGTGATAAATGTTATACTTTACTTAGCGGACTTAAATGAAAATATTTTTATGGTATTCAATTATGGTGCGGGCTTATGAAGATAACCTCAAGAGAAAAGGAAATATTGGAATATTTGAAAATTCACCCTATGATTTCGCAGGATGAACTAGCAGGTTGTTTTGATATTACCAGATCTTCAGCGGCTGTTCATATTTCTAATTTGATGAAAAAAGGCGCCATTTTAGGTAAAGGATATATATTTCAATCCGGTAACATTGAACCTTCAATTCAGATAATAGGGCGTTTTTGTTTAGAGTTAATTACTAGTGAAAATAAAAAAGGATCGATAAAATTTACGGAAACAGGCTCCGCTAAAAAAATAAAAGAACTTCTGTGTGATTTCGGTGTTAATATAAAGATAGTAAATTTAACTGATATGGATGAAATCGATAAAATAACGGCTGAAGGATATGATTATGACCATAAAAAATGGCTGCGCTGGAAATACTGTTACATAGTACAGGAATCCGACTTTAATTGGCCGGAATATTATAAAAACATTGATTGGCAAAAGTTACTGTTCCCGCGGAAAAATTGGGGATTGTTTACAGCGGAAACGCCGTTGTCGTTAATTAACCAGGTTTTAGGTTATGATTATGAGTTGACGACTGAAATAGGAATTGGTCTTTTTATTAAAGACGAAAAAAATATGCCGGACTTTATAAAGCCTTTGTCTTTGCTGGTTTTAGGGTTGAGCGGCGGTTCAGAAGTTCGGAAAATTTTAAATACGATAAATTATTTATGGGCGCGGAATATTATTGTAAGCGACGGCGGAAATTTTTTGTATTATTATTGTGAAAGCGCGTGGAGAGAATTACTTTTGACACCTCAGCAAAAATTTGATCCGGAACGTGATTTGCCTTATGTTTTGGGCGGTGTGGTTTTTGCCCTCTCTTCGGGTTACAATCTGCGGCAGGCAGTGCGTATGGCTTTGGGGACGGCTAAAAAGTTCCAAAAATAAATTTAAAGGAATATTTACCATTGAATGGCGGGTTGATATAAATGGATTTGGGCAGTTTTTTACGCGAAACCAGAATAGAGTTAGGTATATCCATTGAAGCAGTGGAAGAAGAAACAAAAATCAGAAAATATTACATAGAAGCTTTGGAAAATAATGATTTTGAAGTTTTACCTCCTCAGGTGTACGCTTGCGGCTTTGTGAAAAGGTATGCGAAGCTTTTAGGGCTGGATCCCACGGAAGCGGTCAGCGTGTTTTCTGAGCTGGCCTATGGTAAAAACGATAGCGCTGATGCGGATTTTGCTGTTTCCAATAACGCGACGGTCTATAAGGATATAAATAAAATTGATAATAAAAGCAGGCGTTTTTCAACTAAAAGCATTGTATTTGCGCTGGTGTTTTTAGTGGCGGTTATTTGGCTGGGTAACAATTTACTTAACTATATGGTAGGGAGCTGGCGGGAAAAAGATGACATAAACAATATTTCACCGCCTCAGCAGACGGTAACGGAGTATGAGGATGAACAAACTGCCGAAAAGCCGGAGGCAGATACGGAAACTCCTGAAGTTCCAGCGTTATATCCAGAAGGAGTTTCTGTAGATGTGGAAATCACCGCTCAATGCTGGCTGACAGTCGTTGTGGACGGCGAGCAAGTATTGGCGCAAATTTTACAAGCCGGCGAACAAAGAAATTTCCAGGGGCAGAAGTCTGTTTACCTTAAAGCAGGGAATGCCGGGGGTATAATTGTAAAGCACGAAGAAGAAGTTTATGCGCCTTTAGGTGTGTCCGGGAGCGTAATTGAGCGAACATTTACAGCGGATTAAATAATATTGGGGTTATGGATAATTGAAAGTTGGATTTATAAGTTTGGGCTGCGCCAAGAACAGGGTTGACACTGAAATAATGATGTCCGCGATCAAGAAAGCTGGCCATCAATTGATTTTCCAGTTAGAAAAATCAGAAGTAGTGATAATAAATACCTGCGGATTTATAGAGGATGCTCAGCAAGAAGCGGTGAACACTATTATCGAAACCGGAAAATTAAAACGGGACGGCATTATAAAATACATACTGGCTACCGGATGTTTACCACAAAGATTTGGCAGGAAGCTGTTGGATGAATTGCCTGAACTGGACGGCATTTTAGGGGTAAGCCATATTAATGACATAAATCAGGCTATATTTGATTTGGAGAATAATAACCGGCCTATTTGTAAAATAGGAGCCATTCCGGCAGAGTTTACAGAGAAAGGGGAACGTATATTAACTACTCCTCCTGGGTCAGCCTATTTGAAAATAACGGAAGGCTGTGATAACCGTTGCAGCTATTGTACTATTCCCGCTATCAGAGGAAGCTTGCGTTCACGGCCTTGGCCGGAGTTGCTGGAAGAAGCATCTGCAATGGCGAAAAACGGGATAAAGGAATTGGTCTTGATAGGACAGGATACCGCCGTTTACGGCGGGGATTTATACAGGCAAAACTCTTTGCCGGATTTGCTGAAGCGGCTGTATACTATAGAAGAGCTGGACTGGATACGGTTGATGTATGTTCATCCTGCTCATTTAGACAAGGAAACCGTTCAGATGTTAGCTATGGACAACAAAGTTATTCCATATATGGACTGGCCTATTCAGCACGCGGCAGATAGAATTTTAAAGAAAATGAACCGTCCCTACAACCGTGATTATTTACAAAACGCGCTGCGGGAATTACGAGATAAAATACCGGGACTAACCTTGCGAACTACGGTGATGGTAGGATTCCCCGATGAAACGGAAGAAGAGTTTAAAGAGTTATACGATTTTGTTAGCGAGGTTGGTTTTGATTGGCTGGGCGCATTTGCTTTTCAGAGTGAGGAAGGTACTCCGGCGTCGCTGCTGGAAAAGCAAATTCCAGAGGAAATTAAGCATCAACGTTTGAATGAAATATTGAAACTGCAAAAACAGATTACCAGAGAGCGTAACATACAAAGAATAAACAGCAGGCAGAAGATTTTGATTTCCTCGTATCAAGACAAAAATTTGTACTTAGGGCGGGGATATTTCCAAGCTCCTGAGGTAGACGGACTTACATTGGTCAGATCCGCTAGAAAGCTGAAAAAGGGAACCATGGTCGAGGTTCTTTTAAAAGCGGTGCGGGCATATGATATGATCGGAGAAGTTGTTTATGATCTGGAACCTACCCAATAGCCTAACTTTTTTAAGAATAATCCTAATACCCGTTTTGATTGTGATGCTGTACATGAAAAGCCCTTATAATACATATGTGGCTGCCGCCATATTCATTATCGCCGCTTTGACAGACAGTCTGGACGGTTATTTAGCGCGGCGCTTTAATCAGATAACGAAATTTGGGGTAATTATGGACCCGGTGGCTGATAAATTACTGGTAACGGCAGCTTTAATTTGCTTTGTTGAAACACACGTAATACCAGCTTGGATCGCTATTATTTTTTTGGGACGGGAATTTGCCGTATCCGGGCTCCGCACTATAAAAGCGCAGGAAGGAAGCATAATTGCGGCGAGTGTATTGGGAAAATCAAAAACTTTTTCTCAGATCGTTGCAATCACTTTTCTGATCATGGAACCGGTTTATTATAAATTTTTTCCATATCCTTTAGGAACTTGGATGCTATATATTGCTTTGCTCATATCTTTGTTTTCAGCGGTCGATTATTTTAAAAAATTTTTATACGATAAATAAAAACGATGTTCTTTTTTATGTCCGGGCACATGCAAATAAATCAAGCGAATGATTTTGCTGTTGGAGGAGTACCCTATCTGTGCAACATATGGGAAAGAAGCAGCGGCAGGAACGCCAATAAACTGATCTGCCGCTTCATCCCCGTACCCTGCGAAAGGTAGTATCGGCAGCTGCAAAGCAGCGATATAAAAAGGATTGAACAGCGGATGAACAATTACCCGGGAACTTAATATAATGAAAAGATATGGCGGACGGTTTGATTTGCGATATTCACAAAATAATAAAAGGAAAATGGGAGTGGTTAATCTGCGTTGCGTCCATTAGAAAAAGTTGATGAGCGAAAGGGGAAGCTCTGCAAATTTATGAAGGCGGGAGGTACTTTCCGGGCGGTGTTTTGCAAGTTTCTGATACTTCGCCTTGTAAGCGCC
>JAISDD010000250.1 GCA_031265005.1 Syntrophomonadaceae bacterium
CAAAGTCGCCTTGCCGCAAAGCCTTTATAATTTCCATCCGTTCCAAAGCGTCAATATCAGAATGTAAATAACGCACTCTTATATCCGCTTCTTCAAAATAAGAACACAAATCCTCCGCCATGCGTTTGGTCAAAGTAGTAACTAACACCCTGAACCCTTTAGCGACCGTTTTCCGGATAGCTTCCATCAAATCATCGATTTGCCCCTCAGCCGGCCTTACTTCCAAAATAGGGTCCACTAACCCCGTAGGACGTATAATTTGCTGAACCGTTTGAGAATTGCAGCTTTTTTCATATTTTCCCGGCGTGGCGCTGACGAAAATGACTTGGTTTATCTTTTTATTGAATTCCTCAAAAGTAAGCGGACGGTTGTCCAAAGCTGAAGGAAGACGAAACCCGAAATTAACTAAATTCTGTTTGCGGGAACGGTCGCCTTCGTACATTCCGCGAACCTGAGGCAGCCCAATATGGGATTCATCCATGAACAGCAAAAAATCCGGCGGGAAAAAATCTATTAAAGTATAAGGAGGTTCGCCGGCTTCTCTTCCGGTTATGTAACGAGAATAATTTTCTATACCTTTACAATAGCCTATTTCTTTTATCATTTCCAAATCATAGAGCGTACGCTGCTGAATGCGCTGCGTTTCCAATAATTGGCCGTTCTTTGTGAGTTTTTCAATATGTTTCTGCAATTCTTCTTCAATCATAGAAGCCGAACGTATCATTTGTTCCCGCGAAGTCACAAAATGAGAAGCTGGGAAAATCATACAGTGGCGCATACTGGCCGTTACTTCTCCTGTCAGGGGATTGAATTCCAGCAAACGTTCGATAACATCTCCGAAAAAATCCACACGTACCGCGCGCTCATTGCTGGAAGCGGGAAAAATTTCCACCACATCTCCCCTAACTCTAAAAGTCCCCCGGTAAAAATCCATTTCATTTCTTTCGTAATGATTTTCCACTAATCTCTGCAATAATTCTCTGCGGCTAATCTCCTGATCTAATCTTAATGAAACCGCCATCCTGAAATAATCTTCCGGCGCCCCCAGCCCATAAATGCAAGAAACGCTGGCTACTATAATCACGTCCCGGCGTTCTAGCAAAGCAGCAGTGGCAGAATGCCTAAGTTTATCAATTTCATCATTGATGGAAGCGTCTTTTTCAATATAAGTGTCGGTTGACGGCACATAAGCTTCCGGTTGATAATAATCGTAATAGCTGATAAAGTATTCCACCGCGTTTTTCGGAAAAAAATATTTAAACTCCGAATAAAGCTGCCCCGCCAAAGTTTTGTTAGGCGCCATTACCAAAGCCGGTCTTTGTGTTGACTGAATGATCTGCGCCATGGTAAAAGTTTTGCCCGAGCCAGTCACTCCCAGCAAAGTTTGCTCCCTTAGCCCCTCCTTTAAGCCTTGGACTAACTGAGCAATAGCTTCCGGCTGGTCTCCGGTAGGCTGGAAAGGCGCTTGCAGTTCGAATTTTTTCATTGCTTTTGCCTCACAATGTTTTTTTATATGATTAACTATTTATTATACCCTTTTTTATCTTTTGCCCCAAACTCATTTGCAGCTCTTCCAGCCCTTGAAAATCGAACGCATAATAGTATAAATTCTCTAAAGCCCTTACATAAACATATTTTTTTTTCAACTCATTCTGGGCGTCAAATAAAAAAGCTTCCAAAGTGCGCTGTCTTTCATTTTTTTTGACATTGCCGCAGTCTAATTCACTTTTTTCCCCGTTCAAATCTATTATCATATCCGTGGGTTTAACAGCTATTTTACAGCTATTATAATCCAAAACTGCCGCTTGCAGGGAAGGAATGATAAGCATATTGATTTTTTCCGGGTTCAATCCATCGTGATAATATTCAATAAAATGGTTTTGGCTTTTAGCATAAGACGCCGCCGCCTCGACGATTTCTTTCTGCCCGCCGCCTAAAGGCCCTTTAAGTATGAACCGACGCCGGCACGCGCCGCTGACTTCTTCTGCGATGTCTACCATCCCGTCAATATTGACGACTGAGGAATAATAATGTTTTTCCGGGATAACTCCTTCCAAGCTGCATTTTATAATATATTGGACCGCGTCATCGATCACGTTTCGGCATTTTATTTCATCTTCAAATCCTATATACGTTTCATCATTTTTTCCCGCCAACCGCAAAAAGCTCTCTATTTCCGCATTTTGTTTAAGAATCCGTTCTTTAATATTTTTCACTTCATTGGAAAAAGCCCTCATTTTTTCTTCTTGTAAACACTGATTTAGGTCCACAAGAGTATAGCGGGACGATTCATATCTTTTATGCAAATCGCCGTCGATTACCGCCGCCGCTAACTGCGGGAAACAAACTCCTTCATATAAATTCGAGCTTAAAGGGGAAACCCAAAACTCAGTTTCATACCCTGCCCTCCACAGCGATTCCCCTAATTCCTTAATGAAGTTAGATTTTATAGCGCCTTGTATTCCTGTTAATACATATACTTCGCTTAAATTAGCTATAAGCTCAGGTATAAAAGTGCTATAACCGCATGTGGTATTACTGCTGGAAAACAAATATTTAATCTTACCCCTGTTTCCCATCTTGACCTCACTTTCTTTCCCGGAATCAGCGTATTGACTTACCGTAAACTTTAAATTGGCCTTGCTATATCTATAGACTATTCAATGCGCGGATAAAGTTGAACAAAATTTTCTTCTATTTATATACTTCTATCCTAGCTGCTGAAAACTTCCGGCCCAAAAACTGAAAATAATTTTGCAAACCGCGGCGCCTGTGATCATATTTCCTAACAAAAAGACTTTTAATACTAATCCGCAATAAAATCTGTTCCCTTAAAGCGGATTAGTAAATACTATTTTCCTTAGCCGCGGCCAAATATTTGTCCGCGTTTTTAATAGAGAATAGTATTATATGGTGTATTGCATTTGTGTATAAACGTATATTAAGGTAACATATTATACGTGATTCAATAATAGAATTCTATATGGTGGTGAAGAATTGAGCAAAGAAACAGGCAGCAGTAAATTAAAAACGGGACTGGCAGCGTGGGGTCTAGTATCTATAGTTTTGATAGTATTTTTGCTGGCAACCCAAGCTAAAGGCATCAGCACTTTATTCAGCGTAGTAGGACTTATAAAAAGTCAATCACTGACCAGCATCAAAACGGGCGACATGCTCACCGGAGCAGCCGCCGGCATAGTAGGCGCTTTGAAAGATCCTTACTCGCAATATCTGGATGTTGAAAACCGTGAAAAGCTTAATGAACGAATGAGCGGAGAATTTGGCGGAATTGGCGTTTATATTTTACAGGATGAAAACGGCCGTTTACGTCTGATCGCCCCCATTGAGGGAACCCCGGCTTATAAAGTCGGCGTCAAACACAATGACATAATTTTACAAGTTGACGGGGAAAGCGTACTCAACATGACGCCGGATGACGCCTCTGTAAAACTAAGGGGCGAACCAGGCACGCAAGTCAGTCTAAACATATTTCGTGAAAGCAACAGCCAGGAATATGAATTTAAAATTAACCGGGAAATAATTTCCGTACCTTCAGTAATGACGCAACTAGTGGACGCAAATGATAACATTGGCTATGTACGCTTGAGTATCTTTCAGTCACATTCGCAAACCGAAATGCAGGAAAAAATCGATAAGCTTTTGCAGGAGAATAACATCGAAGGGTTAATTCTTGACATCCGCGATAATGGCGGCGGCGATTTTGACGCGGCCACTTCCATAGCTTCATTATTTTTAAACGGAGAAAATATTGTGTCCGTCGCCGACGCCAAAGGCGATAAAGTCGTTCATAAAGCCAATACCGGCAGATATAAAATGCCTTTGGTGGTATTAGTGAACGAAAACAGCGCCAGTGCTTCTGAAATACTCGCGGGGGCGCTTCAAGATAATAACCGCGCTGAGCTGGTAGGGGAAACAACTTACGGCAAAGGCTTAGTTCAAACTGTTTACGTGCTGCCGGACGGCGGAGCATTAAAGCTTACTAC
>JAISDD010000260.1 GCA_031265005.1 Syntrophomonadaceae bacterium
GATTATGTGATTCCCGGCAATGACGACGCTATCCGGGCCGTAAAATTAATTACAGGTAAAATTGCGGATGCTGTTTTAGAAGGTAAACAAGGAGAGCAAATCACCGCTTAGATTTTAGCAAGGGTGACGGGGGCTTTCCTCTTCACCTTTTTTGTGGGGAATTTATCAAGCAAAACGAATATACAGAGTGATTAATATATATTAGGGGGTTCAGACAATGGAAATTACAGCGGCGTTAGTCAAGGAACTCCGGGAAAGAACCGGAGTAGGAATGATGGATTGTAAAAAAGCTTTGCAATCTACGGACGGAGATATTGAAAAAGCCATTGATGAGCTTAGGACCAGGGGACTGGCCAAAGCGGCCAAGAAGGCCGGCCGGATCGCCAGTGAAGGTACGGTTATTTCTTATATACATGGAATAGGCAGAATCGGAGTGCTGGTGGAAGTTAATTGTGAAACGGATTTTGTGGCGAAAACCGATGAGTTCAAGACGCTGGCTTATGATATAGCCATGCAGATCGCCGCTTCTAATCCTCTGGTGGTTTCCCGCGAAGAAATGCCGGAGGATATGGTCAAACGCGAAAGAGAAGTATTGAAAGCCCAGGCTTTGGAAGAAGGCAAACCTGAAAAGGTGATCGAGAAAATGATCGAAGGGCGGATAGATAAATTTTACAAAGAGAACTGTTTGCTGGAACAGCCGTTTATAAAGGATACTGATAAAACAGTGCGCGAATTGGTCTTGGAGCAGGTAGCTAAAATGGGCGAAAATATAAATGTGCGCAGATTTGTCCGTTATGAGCTGGGAGAAGGCATTGAAAAAGCGGAAGTCGATTTTGCGGCTGAAGTAATGGCGCAGATAAATAATTAAGCTTTGTGGGGGACGGGACCGATTATACAAATAAAGCCGGGGAGGATGGTATCCTTTGCAAAAATCCAAATACAAGAGAATAGTGCTTAAATTAAGCGGGGAAGCCTTAGCCGGCGCGGGTGTTTACGGAGTGGAGTATGAAATCCTGTCGTCCATAGCGGAACAAATCGTGGAAGTAGCGGAGATAGGAGTTCAGGTAGCGGTGGTAGTCGGCGGCGGAAATATCTGGAGAGGGGTTTCCGGAAGCGCGCAGGGTATGGACAGGGCTACCGCGGATTATATGGGAATGCTGGCCACGGAGATCAACGCGCTGGCTTTGCAGGACGCTTTAGAGAAATTAGGAGCGGGAACCAGAGTTTTATCCGCGATCGAAATCAAGGAAATAGCGGAGCCTTACATCAGGCGCCGGGCTATAAGGCATTTAGAAAAAGGAAGGGTAGTTATTTTCGCGGCCGGAACCGGCAACCCTTATTTTTCTACTGATACCGCCGCTGCTTTAAGGTCGGCGGAAATAGAAGCGGAAGTTATTTTAATGGCCAAAAAGGTGGATGGAGTTTATGACTCGGACCCGCGTAAAAATAAAAACGCCGTTCGTTTTGAACGCTTGAATTACATTGAAGTGGTTAACAGGGGACTGGAAGTGATGGATTCAACGGCCGCGACTTTATGTATGGAAAACAATATTCCCATCATAGTTTTTAATTTAACTACCAAGGGCAATATTATGAAAGCCGTGCAGGGCCATGAAATTGGAACTTATATAGGGAGGTTTGACGGTGATAGATGAAATTAATGATTTAACAGTGACCAAAATGACAAAGACGCTGGAGCATCTTTCTCAGGATTTATCTTCGCTGCGTGCCGGCCGTGCGAATCCTGCTATGCTGGATCGGGTCATGGTTAATTATTATGGCCAGCCTACACCAATTAATCAATTAGCTAATGTGACGGTACCTGAAGCCAGATTGCTGGTCATTCAGCCGTGGGATAAAACAGCTATGCCGGAAATAGAAAAAGCGATCCTAAAATCAGACCTGGGGATAACCCCAAGTAATGACGGCAATGTAATAAGGCTGGCTATTCCGCAGCTGACTGAAGAAAGAAGGAAGGACATAGTCAAGGCGGTCAAAAAACGCGGAGAAGAAGCTAAGGTGGCTGTGCGCAACATACGCCGGGAACAAAATGACCAGGTAAAGAGTTTGGAAAAAGAAAAAAAGATACCCGAAGACGACGCCAAAAAAACGACTGACGAAATACAAAAATTAACTGATAAATATATTAAGGATATAGACATTATTTTAGCGGCAAAAGAAAAAGATATAATGGAAGTGTAATTTTTTCAGTTAATCAAAAATAATGATGACAGTTCTTCCGGAGGTTTTAAAGTATTCGGCCGAGGACTTGCCCGTTGCCGGATATGCTGCCCCCCAGGTATGGGGGGTTATTTTTTAACCGCTGAGAGAACAGGGGGAACTGCGCCAGAGAGGGAAAAATGACCAAATTACTAAACAGTTTAACAACAGCGCTGGATAAAACCAAGATACCCGCGCATGTGGCAATTATCATGGACGGGAACGGGCGCTGGGCCAGTAAACGCCTGTTGCCCAGGTCGATGGGGCATCGGGCCGGGATGAAAGCTCTGAAAGAAGTTGTAAATATCAGCGGTAATATCGGAGTCAAAAATCTTACAGTATTTGCTTTTTCCACGGAAAATTGGAAAAGACCGAGGGAAGAGGTCAGTTATTTGATGAATCTGCTGGTGGAATTTATGCAAAAAGAAATTGATGAATTACACGGCAGGGACATTCGTATAAATATATTAGGCGATTATAAATCATTGCCGCTGGATTGCGTGAATATTATCGAAAAAAGTTTAGCGAAAACAGCGGACAACAAGGCTATGAATTTGAACATTGCCCTAAATTACGGGGCCAGGCTGGAGATATTGAAAGCTATCAAAGCCGTTGCGAAAAAAGTTGCCGGCGGCGAATTGTCCATAGACGATATTGATGAAGAGTGTGTGTCAAAATTGCTGTTTACCCAAGATTTGCCGGATCCGGACCTGATCATAAGGACGGCGGGAGAGATGAGGCTCAGCAATTTCCTGTTATGGCAAATCGCTTATTCGGAGATATGGGTTTCGGAATCTTTATGGCCCGATTTTAAAAAGGAAGACTTTTTACAGGCTATTTTCGATTATCAAAAAAGAGTGCGTAAATTTGGGGATATACAATGAGAAAAAACAAGATGGGAGGTATCAATGCTTAAAACAAGGATACTTTCGGCTTTAGTAGGCATACCATTGATTATTTTTTTTATCTGGCGGGACGGATGGTTTTGCCGGGGACTTTTTTTATTGATCGGTTTGGGCATAGTAAAGGAAATGCAGAATATAATCAGTAAACGTGGAGTAAGTAATTTTAAAATACTGCCTTATGTTTTATTTATAATAATTTTTTTCGCTCCGATTTTAGATGTTTATGCTAATCTGAGCGTGGTTTTATTTTTATTGCTGACCTCTTTGGTATTTGTCATTGCCTATCCGGGCACTGATATGAAAGATATGGCATTATGTTTTTGGATGCCCGTATACGCTGGCTTTCTTCTCAGTTATATTTTAAAAATTCAGTTTTTGAACAGCTCTTTTTATTTATTATTGCTGACTTTTATAATTACCTGGTGCAGTGATATAGGAGGCTATATATTCGGCCGTCTGTTAGGAAAACATAAGTTAGCGCCGCGGCTCAGTCCTAAAAAAACCTGGGAAGGCTGTTTGGGGTGTTTATTTTTAACGGTGCTGGGATGTGTTCTTTTCAACTTTTTTGCCGCTGGTTTAATATTTAATTACAGTTATGCGTATGCGGTTGTTCTGGGAGTGACAGGCAGCATGGCGGCTCAATTAGGGGACCTGATGATTTCAGGAGTTAAAAGGACTTTCAAAGTTAAAGATTCAGGCTCGCTGATACCAGGACACGGAGGGGTTTTAGACCGTTTTGACAGTTTTTTGTTAGTTCTTCCCGTAGTATATTATTTTTATATGTTTATAAATTTAGAATTTTAAAAACGGCAAGGATTGGTTTGAAAGGTATGGGAAAGCAAGGAGTATAAATTCATGGATCCTGAACTGCAAAAATACGTCAAGCTTTTAGTAAAAATAGCTATTTTAGTTTTGGGCATAGCGGCGTTTTTCCTGACCGTAACTTACATTTTTCCGTATGTAGGGGTATTTTTAAGGAAGCTGCCTTCTCTGCTGATGCCTTTTATAATTGCGGTGATCATGGCTTTTATCATAGAGCCGGCGGTGGTGTTTTTTGAAAATAAAATCCACATTAAAAGAAGTTTGGCGGCTTTTATCACTCTGTTTTTGCTTTTAGGTTTGATTTCGATAGTATTGTTCTTTTTGTTTTCTAAAATAGGCAGTGAGTTAGCCCGCATCAGTCCGATGGTCGCAACTTACAGCCTGGATTTTAGCGGTATCATCATAGATTTCATCAACGATTTAAAAATATATTTTCTGGCTTTAGATATATCTCCGGAATTACAGACCGCTTTCGATAATAATTGGCTGGCCGCCGCGAATTTCATATCGGTTCATATTAACAATATGATTGCCAATATATTTTCTTTTTTGACTCTATTGCCGAATTTGATGGTGATAATAACTATATCGACGATTGCGACGTTTTTCCTGGTAAAAGATAAAGCTATGATAAAAAGCTTTATATGGAAAAATTTGCCCCTAGGAACTCAAGTCAAATCCAACCGGGTGCTTAATGATGTTATGAATTCTATGGCGGGATTTGTTAAAGCTTATATCATTTTGGTGTCGATTACGGCTATCATTACCATGATAGCGCTGAAAATAGCTGGAGTCCAATATGCGCTGACTATAGGGATGGTTACGGGTCTTTTAGATCTACTGCCTATTTTAGGGCCGGGACTGGTGTTTTTACCCTGGATTATTTGGGAACTGATTTTGGGCAGCAAGTCTTTAGGTATAGGGTTGCTCATGATTTATGTTATAATTTCAATAGTGCGGCAGATTTTAGAACCTAAAATTACCGGAGATAATATAGGATTGCATCCGTTAGCTACTCTGCTGAGCATGTATATAGGGTTAAAACTGCTGGGATTTATGGGTATTATTGTGGGGCCGGTGCTGCTGGTTTTAGTCATAGCTATAAAAAGAGCAGGATTTTTTGACAGCTTTAAATGGGGAAATAATAAAGGTGAATGATACTAAAAAAATTGTAATATTAGGGTCGACCGGGTCCATAGGCCAACAAGCTTTAGAAGTCATAGATAATTATCCCCATTTATTTCAGGTGGTTGGTTTAGCGGCGTACGATGAAATTTCTCGGCTTTTGGAACAAATGTACCGCTATAAACCTCAGGCGGTTACCGTAGGGAATGAGGCTGCTTATAAAGAATTAGCGGCCCGAAATAGCCTAGGTATAAAGATGATGGCCGGGCTGGAAGGGTTATGCGAGCTGGCGGCTTGGGAGCGGGCGGATATGGTTCTGGTCGCGGTAAGCGGAGCTATAGGTATTTTACCTACTATTACCGCTATAGAAGTCGGAAAATCCATAGCCTTGGCTAATAAAGAAACTTTAGTGGCGGCTGGAGATATAATAACAGAAAAACTTGCGGCCGCGAAAGTGCCATTATTACCTGTAGACAGTGAACATTCAGCTGTGTTTCAGTGCTT
>JAISDD010000149.1 GCA_031265005.1 Syntrophomonadaceae bacterium
GCCAGTGAAAAAGCTATCATGAATATCGGTACGGGACAGCCTTTTGAACAAGCTAATCTTCTGGCTAAATTCAAACCAGACGTATTTGTAGGTCATCCCGGCGGCAACGGCTGGGCTAACAAACAAGGGATTCCGGTATTTCCTCTTTTTGGGCAATCTTTCGAATATATGGGTTATGTAGGGGTTTACGAAGTGGGCAGACGCCTGACCAGATTTCTAAAAAATACCAGTTACAGTAAAAACCTGGTGAAGCACTCTCAGCTGCCTTATCGTAAACAATGGTATGAAGAGGATCCGTTTTCTTACATCAATCAGGAAGTGCTTCTCTAAGCCTAACAATCAGGCTGTAAATGAGCCGGAACCTGTTTAAATAAATTTAATAAAACACCTAATAACAGAGGAATAGTATGTATTTAAGACCACTATGTTATTAGGTGATTTTTTTTACCGCCAATTAATGTTATCATAAATAAAGCAGTTAAATTAAGACAATATCTTTCAAGGTGATATCATGGTGAAAAGTACAGCCGTATTTGTATGCGGGCAATGCGGATATGAATCAGTCAAATGGTTGGGGAAATGCCCATCATGTCAAACTTGGAGTTCTTTCAGCGAAGAGAAGCGTAACTTCAATAACGCGCATACACATAACGAAGCTTATAAAGCCGTTCCGTTGACCGACGTTTCTATGGCGGAAAATACTCGGTTCAGCAGCGGCAACGCCGAATTGGACCGAGTACTCGGCGGCGGAGTCGTCCCCGGTTCTTTAATTTTATTAGGAGGAGACCCCGGCGTAGGAAAATCAACTTTACTTTTACAAGTAGCCCAAAAATTAGCTGATAATAATTATAAAATTTTATATCTGACCGGAGAAGAATCATTACGGCAGATCAAACTCAGAGCCGAGCGCTTAAAAATCAATGCTGATAATATACTTCTTTTGAACGAGCAGAAGATGGAAATTTTAGAAAACTGTATACAACAGACAAAACCTCATTTGGTAATAATAGATTCGATTCAAACGGTTTATACTGATAGTGTCAGTTCTATCCCCGGCAGTGTTACTCAATTACGGGAGTGTACTGTAAAATTGGCCGAGATAGCGAAGAAAACGGAACGCAGCCTTTTTTTGATAGGGCATGTCACTAAAGACGGCGCGTTAGCAGGGCCGAAGGTACTGGAACATATGGTAGACGTGGTTATCTATTTTGAAGGAGAAAAAAACTTTCCCTTACGTATTTTGCGCAGCGTAAAAAACCGTTACGGTTCTACCGACGAGATAGGCTTTTTAGAAATGGGCGAAGCCGGATTGCAGGAAGTGCAAGACCCTTCTTACATTTTTCTGGACGCTCGTCAGCGTCGTCCTATCAGCGGATTAGCGGTATGCCCCATTTACGAAGGAAGCCGGCCTTTTTTAATCGAAGTACAAGCTTTGGTCACTTCCTCCGGACCCGGTTATGCGCGCAGAATGGCTTCAGGTATAGACCAAAACCGTTTGGCTTTGATTATCGCCGTATTGGAAAAAAGATTGAGTCTGAGTTTAGGCAATCAGGACATATATGTAAAAATAAGCGGTGGCTTTTTTTTAAAAGACCCGGCGGCTGATTTAGGGGTTGCCGCCGCTATCATCTCCAGCTATCAAAATTTTTCTTTGCCTGCTGATACAGTTTTTGCAGGAGAAGTCAGTTTGTCTGGCATGATAAGTAAAGTGTCTTTCTGGGAAACCCGTTTAAAAGAAGCCGAACGCATGGGATATAAAAAAGCTGTCATTCCGGAACACAGCCGTTTTAATTTTAAAGAAATAAATTTAGAATTAATGACGATAGAAAATATAAGCGATTTATTAAAAGTTACGGAGGTTTGATCATTGGACGATATTTACCAGGGAGATTTCAAAAAACATTTGCAAACGTTGGCGCCGGGAACTCATTTCAGACGAGGAATAGATAATATACTGGAAGCTAACAGCGGCGGGTTGATAGTACTGGGGGATACTCCGGAAATTATGAACTTGGTTAGCGGAGGATTCCGTATAGAATGTGAATATACGCCGGCTAAGCTGTATGAGCTGGCTAAAATGGATGGCGCCATCATCACCAACTTTGAGGGAACCCGTATTATTTTAGCTAACGCCCAATTAGACCCGGACGCTAACATCCCTTCTGATGAGACTGGTATACGGCACCGTACTGCCGAACGCGTAGCCCGTCAGACCGGGCAATTAGTGGTCGCCATTTCCAAACGGCGTCAATTGGTTACTTTATTTCAGGGTATGGTAATTTTTCGTTTGCGTCCTTTGGGTTCCTTGCTAGTGAGAGCCAATCAAGCCCTGCAAACTTTGGAAAAATACCGCAGTGTATGGCTGAAAGAATTACAGCGTTTAGGCGGGCTGGAATTCGAAGATTTAGTTACCGTTTCCGAAGTTTGCAGCGTTTTGCACCGCTGTATCAAAGTGCTGAATATTGCCCAGGAAATTGAAAACTATATCATTGAACTGGGAGTGGAAGGCCGTTTGGTGAAAATGCAGCTGGATGAAATGATCGGAAATGTCAAAGAAGAAGCCCAATACATCATTGCCGATTATTCAAACGCGGCGGATAAAAATCCTCAGTTGATACTGAACAGTATGCTGAAATCTTTTGAAGAAGATGTGTCGGACGTGGTGTTCATAGCTAAATGTTTATCATTGGGAACTTCCAGCAGTCACTTGGATCAGCCTGTTTCTCCGCACGGCTACCGTATGCTGCACAAACTGCCCCGCATACCGCTGACTATTATTGAAAACCTAGTTGAGCGCTTTGATATGTTCAGCGGCATATTGCAAGCAAGTATTGAAGAACTGGACGATGTTGAGGGCATCGGCGAAGTCAGGGCGCGCTCTATCAAAAACGGCTTGCGCAGAATGCAGGAACAGTTATTTTTAGAGTATATGAAATGAGTACCTGTTAAGTTAAGTTATAAACTCCCAGTACAGAATCTTTTTTATATTCCTTTATTAAAACATCGTAGAGATTTATATCTAAAGCGTTGCATAATGAGGCGACATAAAACAGCATTTTGCCCATTTCTGTCATAATGGTATCTTCGCATTTGGCGCAAAGAACCCCCCGTAAATGATTGTCGATGTGTTCGCGCAATTCTTTTATGGTTTCTACGTTTTCAGGTATGCAGCGTTTTTCAGCTTGAACTGATATACAGCCGCAATCAGTGGCGGCTTTAGCAACAGCTCGGTTTACGCGGCAAGTTGCCTCGGAAAGTTTAGTCATTATATCTAAGACGCTACTATGACATATAAGCAAATCTTTTACCACATTTTGAAATTCATCACAAAGCAAATCCTTCATCAACTTCCCTCCTTCTTCAGAATTGTTTAAATTATATTATTTTCCGGCGCTTTTGTCAATTGAACAATTGCTGTAAATACTGTAAACTTATGGCTTTTCATTAGAAATACCGTCCCCAATAATACGAAATCGGAACGAGCGTTGCTGAGACTTATTTTTAAGCTGGTATTAAAAAGCGTTAAAGATAAAGGGGGCAAGATACGATAAACAAGATATGGGAACAGATTACAGAGCCCCCTTGCATAGGGAATATGAGAAAGCGATGATAGTTATACTATCATCTAGAAGGCATTGTCGCACTGCAACGGATAAGCGCATTTTTCAGATAAATCACGAGCGGATTACTTCCCTCATGGCGGGCGGCGGTGGAAAAAATAATTAAAGTGTTCGCTGGCCCGGATATCGTATGAAAGAAACGGAACCATCGCCCGGCGGCCGGTGAAAGGCAGGCAGGATGAACGAGATAGCTTATTTTGAAATACAGTCCAATAACCCCGAACGCGAGGCGGCGTTCTACCATGAGGTATTCGGTTGGGAGATCGTGAAAGACGATGCCATGCCGATCCCCTATTACCGCATCACGACCGGGAGCATCCAGGGCGCTATCCTGAGCCGTCCCGCCGCTGTGACCCCGATGAGCGGGACGAATGCCTTTACTTGCTCGGTTCAGGTTGAGGGTTTTGACGCAACTGCCGCCAAAATCATCGCCCTGGGCGGACAGGAGGCGCTGCCGAAGTTCGCAGTGCCGGGCCGGTGCTGGCAAGGATACTTCCTTGATCCGGATGGTACTGTGTTTGGCATATTCGAAGCGGACGAGAATGCTTCAGGGGATACTGTCTTATGAAGACACTGTTTTTCTCCGCGACTGGCAATAATATGTACATCGCCAAGCGGCTCGGAGGCGAAGCCGTTTCGATTCCGCAACTGGTGAAAAACAATGATTACTATGTGGCGGATGACAAGATAGGCTTAGTTTTTCCGATTTATTTCCTGTCAGTCCCAAAGCATATAGCGGCGTTTCTCGCTAAAGTTGAACTTGAATGCGGTTATTTATTCGCGGTGATGTCCTGTGGCAATTATCCGGGGGCGGCAGTGAACCAGCTTGCGAATATACTGACAAAACGCGGTTACGACCTTGCTTATGCCACCACCATTACGATGGTGGATAATTGGCTGCCGATGTTTGATATAGACAAACAACTGAAGGGTGAGCCGAAGAAAAAGATCGACGCGCGCCTTGACGCTATTGTTAGAGATGTCGAGTCAGGGAAGCAGTGTGTGAAACGGGCTTCGGTTGTCGCCAGAGCAGCAACCCGGTTACTGGCTGGACAGTATCCTGGTGACGGAATGTGCAAATCCTATACGGTGGATGCCCATTGCAACGGCTGCGGTATATGTGTTCATGTATGTCCTATGGACAACATCACTATTGCTGATGACCAACCATTGTTTGGCGATACCGGGATCAGTTGCCTGGCTTGCACCCATAACTGCCCACAGAACGCTATCCGAGCCAAGGGGGAGAAAAGCAAGACCCGTTTCCGCAACCAACATGTGGCCTTGGCTGAGATTGTCAAAGCGAATAAGTAGAAAATGTCTATGTTAAGCACAGCTTGCGCCCCTAAAAAAGTCCGCAAAAACCTCCATATATTTTTTATGCCTGGCTTGACGCCAGCGAATCCGCCGTTTACCGGCTCAAAGAGGTGACTATATTTGGAAAAAGAATTGACCGTTATTATAGCTGCCGCCGGCAGCAGCAACAGGATGGGAGCGGGGATTAACAAACAATTCTTACCGGTAAAATCTAAGCCGGTATTATGCTATTCTGTGGATATGCTGGAAAAATGCCCTTGGGTAAAAGAAATTATTATTGTGATGCAATCTTCAGAAATCACCAAGTGCTGTGAAATATTGGCTCGTCACGGCCATTACCATAAAATAAAAGGCGTTATACCTGGCGGCTCGACCCGGCAAGAATCCGTTTGGGAAGGAATAAAGCAGACAGGCGAAGATGCGGAATATATAGCTATTCATGACGGAGCCCGCCCTTTTTTTCAAAGAGATTTATTGGAAAGACTACTGCAAGCCGCTAAAAAATGGGGAGCGGCCATTCCCGGCCTTCCCATACGAGATACTCTGACAACTGTAGATTCTGACTTTTGGACGGGTAAGACCTTAGACCGCTCCGTGATTTGGGCCGTTCAAACCCCGCAGGTTTTCAAAGGCGCCGCTCTGAAAACTGCCTATAAACAGGCTCGGAGGGATAATATCGAAGCTACCGACGACGCGGCTTTATTTGCAAAATACGCGGGTAAAGTTAAACTATTGCCGGGAGATCCTTATAATATAAAAATCACTACTCCCGCCGATTTGCAACTGGCAGATTTTATTGCCGGCCATTACGCTAAAAACGCTATTAACAACAGCAAGCCACATATTTAGGGAAAGGAAGATGTTAAAAATTCGTATTGGTTATGGATATGACGTACACCATTTTATTGCCGGCCGGCCCTTAATCATCGGCGGCGTAACTATTCCCTACGAAAGAGGGCTGGCGGGACATTCCGACGCGGACGTGTTGATACACGCCATTTGCGACGCTATGTTAGGAGCTCTGGCTTTAGGAGATCTCGGCGCTCATTTTCCGGACAATCATCCTCGTTATAAAAATATCAGCAGTTTACTGCTATTACAGGAAACCAATAAAATGATACGTGAACGAGGTTATACGATCGTCAATATTGACAGCACCATTGTTGCTCAAGAGCCTGCCATGTCGCCTTATTCAGCTTTAATGCGCTCCAAAATCGCTGAAGTTCTGGACATTGAACGGGAGCAAATCAGTGTAAAAGCCACCACTACAGAAGGTTTGGGGTTCGAAGGAAAAAAAGAAGGCATAGGAGCAAGTGCCGTTGTTTTGCTGGAAAATGAAAGCTCTTCCGCTTCTTAGCTGAAAAACTATTTATCTGATTTTTGTATTTTATATTGACCAGGAGAACGCGGTCTTTTGCCTTTCGCTATATTAGAAGCCCTTTTTTCAATTAAAGGCAAAAACTCTTCATGAGTATGAATATAATATTTATCTTTTTCTAAAGCATCAAATATGATATCTATCAATTTTTCTACAGAAATACCATTAATTACATTGGCGGTCATGATATCGTAACGTTCTTTAAAGTCGGCGCTTTTAAAATAATCATCCTCGCCGGTATATTCAGAAGGGCGGTTTTCCATGCAATTATGCAGGTTAGTGGCTATGTATCCGGGGCATAGCACAAAAGCGCGCACCTTAGAACCTACGTCCTGCAACTGAAAATTCAAAACTTCTGTCAATCCGACTACAGCATGTTTGCTGGCGGAATAAATAGGCGCGTTAAAAGCCGGAAGCAGTCCGGCGATGGAAGCGGTGTTTACGATGCAGCAAT
>JAISDD010000160.1 GCA_031265005.1 Syntrophomonadaceae bacterium
AGGAGATGCGGGAGGAGACATCATCAATACTACTACTGTACAAGATAGTGATCTTCTTATTCCTGTAAATGAAATATCCGCGACCGCGAAATTTTACCCTGTCGAGATAGACGGTACGAAACTGGAGGTCATCGCGGTGAAAGCGCCGGACGGAACTATCCGCACCGCTTTTAACACTTGCCAGGTATGCTACGATTCCGGCAGAGGCTATTATAAACAAGATAGAAATGTTCTAGTATGCCAAAACTGTGGGAATCGTTTCCGTATGGATCAGGTGGAAGTGCAGTCGGGCGGATGCAACCCCGTACCCATATTACCAAAAAACAAAACTGTGACCGACGAGAATATTACTATTTCCAATGAGTTTCTGACTGAAGCGAAAGCTATATTCACGAATTGGAAAACGGAGTATTAAAGCATTTCGGCGGGCAGCTTCATAGAGCAGTTAACTTCCTTGCCGTTGTCACGCATGTAGCCCGCGCCCCAATTATACATAGCAGTCAGAATGGGCATTAGACTCTTGCCGAAATCCGTCAGTGAATATTCCACTTTTGGCGGCACTACAGGATAGACTTCGCGGAACAGCAGATTATCCTTTTCCAACTCTCTAAGTTGCTGCGTCAGCATTTTAGGTGTGGCTTGCGGGATCAATTTTTGAAGCTCACCGTGACGCAAAACGCTACCGGTCAAATGCCAAAGGATCAACGACTTGTATTTGCCGCCGATCAGCCGCAATGTAGCGTCAACGGGACAATTTAGATTAGAACATTCACAGTTTTTCATTGGAAGCCTCCATTGCTTACTTTTTCCATAGTATGATACCATATCGATTGTACTTAAACAAAAATTTATTATGGATATAATTATAGTACGCGGTTCTCAACCTGTCAAATTTAAAAGGGAATTTTTACAAATCATAATGATCCCATCAGAAAAATAAAGTACCGGCCTTTGTCAATAAGGCAATCATGTCCGAAAACCTATCTAACATTCTTTCCATAACCCGCGCCAATTGATATGACTAGCATGGTAATATTCACATAGAAAATACTCTGCGCCGCAATTGCTCTAAACCTTTAAGCGACACATTATTGCCGATTTTCAACTTCTCCATCCGCATAATCAAAAATATTCTTAATTAATTATTAATGTGATGACATTGATGTAATATCATGGAAAATATCAGTCGAAAAGGGTCCCATCCCGAATTGCAATACTCTAAAAAAGTTTAAACGCAAAATAAGTTCATTACTATTATTTTATATAGTATAGCACAATAAAGTATGTACTTGATAAATAGATTTTTATAATTATAATTATAGTTAAGTGATTGAATGGCTTTAATAAAAATTAATGTTCAACAATGAGGTGATCTCTAAGTGGAAAATCAAATATTGAGTATCAGAGGTATGACTTGCGCGGCTTGCGCCCAGCGTATAGAGCGGACGGTGCGGAAGCTATCCGGCATCGGGCAGGCCAGTGTAAACCTCGCAAGCGAAAAGTTGTTCGTGGAGTATGACACAGCAACATTAGCGCTTCCCGCAATCAAGGAAGCTGTCTACAAAATCGGCTACGAAGTGGTCGAAAAGTCTAACAGCGCGAATGTTACCATCCCTATTGGCGGCATGACCTGCGCCGCCTGTGCACAAAGAATCGAAAAAGCCATTCGGAAACTGGATGGCGTAACTGGTGTGTCAGTAAATTTTGCTACCGAAAATGCGGCTGTCGTTTACGAACCTAAAAAAGTACGTGTGTCCGTCATGAAAGACGTTATCGAAAAAGCCGGATACCAGCCCCTAGAAATTACGGGATCAGACTTCGTGGACGAGGATAGAGCGCGTAAGCAAAAGGAAATTCGGGGACTGTGGACAAAGTTCGCCGTTTCAGCCGCGTTCAGCCTGCCGCTCCTGTACATCGCGATGGCTCCGATGCTTACATGGATTCAGCTTCCGTTCCCCGCAGGTCTTGCCCCGATGAAATATCCTCTTCTCTACGCGCTGCTCGAGTTATTACTGGTGATACCAGTAGTCGGAGTAGGGTATAGATTTTACACTGTAGGATTCAAAGCGTTAATTCAGCGAAGCCCTAATATGGACTCGCTTATCGCTATTGGTACGACCGCCGCCGTTCTGTACAGCATATGGAATACATGGCAAATCTGTATTGGTAATTTCGGCGCCGTGGAATCGCTTTACTTTGAAACGGCAGGCGTGATTATTACATTGATACTGCTCGGCAAATCACTAGAGGCTTTATCAAAGGGACGTACCAGTGAAGCGATTAAAAAACTGATGGGGCTTGCGCCAAAGACAGCTATCGTATTTCAGGCCGGCGCGGAAAAAGAAATCCCGATTGGCGACGTTCAGATCGGCGACATCGTTGTCGTGAAGCCCGGCGCGAAAATTCCGGTGGACGGAACGGTTCTTGAAGGCTATACCGCTATTGATGAATCTATGCTGACGGGGGAAAGTATGCCGGTCGATAAAAAGGCTGGGGACCCCGTCTACGCCGCTTCATTGAACACGACTGGCACCATTCGCTTCCGCGCTGATAAAATTGGCTCTGATACGGCACTAGCACAGATCATCAAGTTAGTGGAGGACGCACAGGGCAGCAAAGCCCCGATTGCGCAAATGGCCGATATCGTATCCGCTTACTTCGTTCCCATCGTATGTGTAATCGCCCTTCTCACAGGGGCCGCATGGTTCATCGGAATGCGGGATGTTGAGTTTGCGCTGACGATCTTTATTTCGGTCCTGGTGATCGCCTGCCCCTGCGCGCTCGGTTTAGCTACGCCAACAGCAATCATGGTCGGCACTGGTAAAGGCGCGGAGAATGGTATTTTCATCAAGAGCGGCGAGGCGTTAGAAACCGCGCATAAGATAAGCACTATCGTATTTGATAAAACCGGCACCATCACAGAGGGTAAACCAACTGTGACCGATGTACTGGCTGTAAAAGGAATATTACCTGACAAGCTTTTGCAAATCACGGCTTCGGCCGAAAAAAATTCAGAGCATCCGCTCGGCCAGGCGATCCTTACGGAAGCACAGGATAAAGATCTGGAATTATTGAAAGTAGATTTTTTCAATTCCGTTACGGGGTACGGCATTGAAGCACACGTCAACGGGCAAACCATTTTGGCGGGGAACCGCAAATTCATGGATGAAAATAATGTCTCTCTTATTAATTTTGAAGGCAACTCTGACCGACTTGCCGAGGAAGGAAAAACCCCAATGTATGTGGCAATTGACGGACATTTAGCTGGAATTATCGCCGTAGCCGATGTACTGAAGGCTTCCAGTAAGGCGGCCATTGAAAACCTTCATAAAATGGGCATTGAAGTAGCTATGATTACCGGAGATCATAAAAAAACTGCAACGGCAATCGCCAGGCAGGTAGGCATCGACCGCGTTTTAGCCGAGGTGTTGCCGCATGATAAGGTGGGCGAGGTCAAGAAGCTGCAAGGCGAAGGCCGCAAGGTGGCAATGGTTGGGGACGGCATCAATGACGCGCCCGCGCTCGTGCAGGCTGATATCGGCATCGCCATCGGCTCCGGCACGGACGTGGCAATGGAATCAGCAGACATAGTACTGATGCGAAGCGATTTGATGGATGTCTCAACCGCTATTAATTTAAGCAAAAAAACTATTCGCAACATCAAACAAAACCTGTTTTGGGCCTTTGGTTATAATGTCATAGGCATCCCTGTAGCGGCCGGAGTACTGTATCTTTTCGGCGGTCCGCTGCTGAATCCGATTTTTGCGGCGGCAGCAATGAGTTTGAGTTCGGTCTCCGTTTTAACAAACGCTCTGCGTTTGAAAAGATTTAAAGCAATACGCCAATAGAAATCCCGGCGGGATGAAAATTCGCAGAGCGATGAGGAAAGGACCAGTGTTTACCCATGAAAAATAAAATCAAAATATTTGCGGCAGTTGCCGCAAGCCTGACACTCGCGACGGCGATCGCCGCCTGCTCGGGCTTGAAATCGCTAGATGTAGTAGGACAGCAGTCTGTGACTTCCTTTGATGAGGTGCTGAAAACCATCCCCGACCATATCGCCGCTGACGACTTGAATATCGGCTGGGCGCTTTCAGCACCGGATGATTCGGTACGCTTCATCTGGAGCGAGGATTACAGTAGCGCTCCCCTCCACGACGTCATGCTGGAGTTCGACGCCGAACCATTCCTTGACGCGGGTCTTGACCCCGATAAACTGCCGGACAATTACACTTTCTATGAAGGCGATACGATGGGCGGCATGGGACGCCAAATGCTGATGGTCGGCACGAAACTTGGCGGCGACAAGCTGACATACAGCGGCAGCCCGACAGCGCTGGCGGCCTACGAGCAGATTGTAGACAAATACCGCGACGCCATCAACTATCACACTTCACTCGACCACTACGGCGTGAAACTGGGTGACGGCAACATGTTCGAGTGGGCAAAAGATATGCAGATCAACAGCTATGACAACTCGAATCAGGATAAGGACATCGTGTTCGTCCTGAATCCCGATCCGCTCATCGCAGCGGACGTTGACCCTGAAAAAATCGAGGATTGGGCCTACGCACAGGTTCCCATTGAGGAAAACGGAAAAACGGAACAGGTGTGGAAATTGCTTAAATCCTTCGATTTGAAATAAATTATGGAGGTGCTCAATATGGAAAAAACAGTTATTAAAGTGGAGGGAATGTCCTGCGATCATTGCGTCAAGGCGATCACAAAGGCGGTAACCGCTTTGCCCGGTATCGACGGCGTGAACGTTGACCTGAAAGCGGGAACGGTCATGGTGGAACACGATTCCGCGCAAAGCCCGCTTGATAAAATCAAAGCCGAAATTGAGGATCAGGGCTACGACGTGGTCTGATGCAGACGCCGGGGAACCGCTGCTTGCGGTTCCCCGGCATTGGCGCGAAAACACTATTGTACTGAGGTGCCGGTATGCCGAGAAATAGTAAAAATATATTGGCGGTGGATGATGAACCGAAAATATTAGAGGTGGTCTGCTCTCTCCTTGAAAGCCTGGGCTTTCAAGTATTCCCCGCCGAAAACGGAGCAAAGGCTCTGGAAATTTTCGATAGGGAGAATATTGCCCTTGTTCTCTTGGACTTGATGATGCCTGGTATTTCAGGCGAGGAAGTATGCGCGGCTATCCGTAAAAAATCACGCGTTCCGATTATCATGCTGACCGCTAAAATTGAAGAAGAAAACCTGATCGAAGGCTTGAGATTAGGCGCGGACGATTATGTACGAAAGCCGTTCAGCCTGAAAGAACTCGGAGCTCGTATGGATGCCGCACTTAGGAGAGCGTCAGATGATCTTGTGCCGCTTGTGGTGAAGAACAGCTTCCGTAACGGAGATTTGACCGTTGACTTTGAAAAGGACACGATAAAAAAGAAAGGGCGCCCCATTTCCCTTACCCCCAGCGAGACGAAAGTACTGGCGGCGTTGATAAAATATCCCGGCAAGGTCTTTACGCGCCCAGAACTCATTGAAATCGCGCTCGGTGATGAATTTGACGGATACGAGCGCGCCATTGACAATCATGTGAAAAATCTGAGACAAAAAATAGAAGATGATTCTAAAAATCCTGAATATATTTTAACTGTTCACGGAATTGGTTACAGGTTTGGAGGTGAATAAATGCGCAGTTTGAGAACACAGCTTTCTTTGGTAATTGTGTTCGTCGTGCTGGCTACAGTAGCACTTATTAGCTTTTTGTCAAACTCTTTAATAAACAAACAGTTCGAAGCCTATATCACAAAACAGCAAAAAACTCGCGCAGAAACTATAGCGGAAAACATCGGGCAATATTACAATGGCCTGACCAATGCTTGGGATTTAGCTTCCATTCACGCACTTAGTATGTATTCGCTGTATGACGGGTATATTATCAAGGTCTATGATAACAAAGGCGCTATCGTGTGGGACTCAGAAAGCCACGATATGAGGACCTGCCAGCAGATTATGAGCGAAATATCCAAACGGATGGCCGCTCACGGTGAAAGCGGAGAGTTTTCGTCTCAAAGTTATGAACTTACACAAAATGGACAAAAAATAGGAGCCACAACGGTCAAATATTATGGACCTTTTTTCCTAAGTGAGAGTGATTTTTCGTTTCTATCCGCACTGAATGTGATTTTGATAACTATAGGCGCGCTGTCTTTAGTTTTTTCCTTTGTGGCCGGATGGTTTCTAGCACAAAGGATCACGCGCCCTATACAGAAAACAGTGGACATCGCGAGGCAGATCGCAGCAGGCCGGTACAATGTACAATTTGAAAGTCAGACAAAAACGCGGGAACTGCACGATCTTGTGTCCGCGCTCAATCACCTTGCGAACGCCCTTGACAAACAAGAAAGTTTGCGCAAACAACTCACTGCCGATGTCGCGCACGAACTTCGCACCCCGCTCACCACACTTGGCTCCCATTTAGAAGCGATGATAGAACATATCTGGGACCCAACGCCCAAACGACTGAAAAGCTGCTATGAAGAAACCCAGCGTCTTGGAATGTTGGTAGCAGATTTGGAAAATTTGGCTGAAATTGAAAGCGAAAATTTGAAACTAAACAAATCACGAATCAACTTATTAGAAATTGTGTACGCTGTTGGCGAAAATCTGGAAGCGGAAATAAA
>JAISDD010000236.1 GCA_031265005.1 Syntrophomonadaceae bacterium
CGCTCCCTGCGGATGTGCCGAGATACGAGGTATTTCAGGGATAACATTAATAACCGCCACATTGCTTATCATTGAAGCCGCTGAATTAGTGCTGATAACAACTACATAATAATAGAAAGTTCCCACAGTTCCGGTAGGCAGTCTGTATGTAGACGATGTCGCGCTGACAATAGGCGCTCCGCCGTTATTGCTGTTTGCCGTATTGGTATACCATTGGTAGGTTAAACTTCCCCCGTCCCCTACTCTTGCTGTTACGCTTAGTTCAGCAGTTGTGCCTTGAATATAATCCGCTCCCTGCGGATGTGCCGAGATACGAGGTGTTTGAGTATTGGAAGGTGTCTCAGCACCACAAGCAAAGATGAAAGTTGAAAAAAGAAAAACCAAGAGCGGCTTTAGAAAATAAACTTTGCTATTCATAACTTCCTCCATATCAACAAAAATGGGTAATGTATAACTTCCTCGTTGCGGTTCGCGCAGACAAACAGCTTTGCGTTTCTCACCAAACAGCACCTAAAGAGAGTTCAAAGCCTTGAAGCGGATCATTGGTTTTATCAGATGCTGATTCCAAGGTGGGCGGAAGAATCACCCTATAGCGGAGGGCAATGCTGAGAAGACCAAAATATTTTTCTATTCCGGCTCCGTATAAGATTGATAAGCCGCTTGATTCATACCGGCTGTGATCGTAGTAATCTTTTGCGGATTCATTTACTAAAGACAGATAGGAATAACCTGCTCCCCCATAAACCTGCAGATTAAGTTTTATTGGGGCAAAAGGAAGCCTTCCAATCCCTATAAGCGCAATATTATTATAGGAAATATAATCATTGCGATTAGCAAAATAATACAGGGTATCAAATTTCATTCCCAGGCCCAACGCAGGAGCGGATTCAAAGAAGTGATCCCATTCAAATGTAGCTCCTATCATATATGTCATCCCCATATCATCTTTTATGAGTTTAGGAAGAGTAAGATATGTTGTGCCGAAATATAACCCGTTGCGTTTATCACTAAAACTAAAAATGCTGTTAAAAGAGCTGACAACCGCTTCTATCCGCCTCTCTTTGTCCGCTTTTCTTTCAGCGTTAACTATTGCGGTTATGTTTTTATCTAAGGTGGCGGCGGGGTATTCCCCAGTAAAGTATTCCACTCCGCGCAGCTCTTCCTTCTTAAACGGAATAGTTCTGCTGATTTCGGTGTTTCTTGCCATGGACGTTATTTTGAAAGAACTCAATCTGCGGTCATAAATCTCCGCAAAGAATTTACTGCTGGTCTCAATATTAGTGCTCAATATCTTATTTATCTTATTGCGGGCATTCCCCGATGCGTTCCTCCCGCTGAAATTTAAGACAATCTCCGAACGATAATTTAGTAAATATAATTTGTTATAAAGCTCTTCCAGAGCGGTAAAAGTGTTCTCCTCAAAGGTGTAAACCCTGTAGGTAGCATTTATATCTTCCAAAGCCACCGTATAAAGAGGAAGTGAGGGGAGGGCGTTTGAAGGGTAGCTTTTATACTGCGCCCCTACGCTCATAAAAAGTTTATGAAATTCGTATATCACCGCCGAGTAGCGAACTTTATTAATCACTTGATTAAAAGAAAACCATATATTGATTGTTTCTATATTTATTCGTTGCGCAGGAGAGTCTTCCAATTTGAAGATCACATCTGACATCTGCCGTGTGGTAAGAAGACGGTCAAAAAGCTGAGCGGTTTTTTCTTTTAAGGTTTGCTGCCGCTCCAGAATAAGCCGCTGCATAGTTTCCATACGGGCGACTATATCCTTGCCTCTAAGCTCAAAATCCATCCCTTCCCTGCTTTCCCGCTCCAGTTTCGCGACACTTTCTGGGGAGTATATCCGCATGGGTCTGGCTCGGGTAATCTCGTTCTTAAAATTCTGTAAAGCCCCTGTTTTTACGGAAACATTAAGGATTATCGTCCTGCCGTCATACTCGTAGAGGACGTTATATTTCTCCACAAAGCCTTCTGAGCGCGCCTCTATCCGCTCCGATATAAACTCCTGATTTTCAACGATAACACTTGATTCCACCATTATGCCCACCGATTGCTGAACGGCGGAGACAAAGGCGTCCTTCAGGGCTTCATTGCGGTTTTTGCCGTAACCTGCCGCCCTCACGGTATCCGCATAGGTCGCTACCGCAAAAAAGAATGAAAACAAAAATAGAAGGGATTTTTTCATCTGTTTTTAACCGATTTTTGATTCCAGATATTTTATATATTCATTGCTTAACGGCATCACCCACAAACCGCTCCCCCTAATCCTTTCTTTAGGGGAATTGCCCAGCCACGTATCCAACGGCTTACATATGTTCAGCGCTTCCTTAAACTGCTTGAATATAATCAACCTCCAAGACATAATCTTTTACTCGCAACGCAATCTGCCGCATTGTTATAATATAAACTCAAAACTACATAATTCTCTTTCAATCAAGAGTTTTTATTATTAATACTGATCATAGAAAAGGATCCTTTTAAACGACAATTATTTTTACGACATTTTGAAAAAAACGCTTGCGGGGGGATAGATAATATGTATAATAAACAAAGGTGTTTCGGCTGTTTTTTGTGTTTTTGACGGGAGTGCCGGAAAACCGCCTTTAGGTGATCATAAAAAAGGATCCTTTAAAGCGACATCCAAATCTTTCAAATAACCTGATTTTACTCCTTCTTCACGATCGGGAGTGATATAATATATCATTACCGGGTTGTTATAGCGACAGGAACAATCGGGGCGAGGACGTAATATAGGTGCGCTCTATTACGCCTTGCGGCGATGCGGGCGGGACGCCCGCGTGCAATAAAAATACTCTAGTAATTTTTAATAATTGAAGTAAATATTTTAGTAATTTTTTAGTATTAATTTGTTATACTCCTTTGTTTGCAAGGCTTTATGGAATAGTCCGGTTTTAAAATATTTTCTAAATTATTTTCATTTTCTCTTGACTTTGCTTGTATTTTCATATAAAAAGTAACAAAATAGTAACAAT
>JAISDD010000252.1 GCA_031265005.1 Syntrophomonadaceae bacterium
TATAAATTAACACGTCACCTTGCCGTGTTGAGCCCAATTCAACGACGGCATTATTACCAGCCATCAGTATAAAATCCGTATTATTTGCCTTGATTTTGAAGCGAGAGCTGATAAGAATATTTATTGATAGCGTTAACGTAAGATTTTACACTGGCTTCAATAACATCAGTACTCAAACCGCGTCCTGTGAAAACTTTTCCATCTATTTGAATATGAGAAATCACCTCTCCCAAAGCGTCTTTCCCCTCTCCCACCGCGTTCAGTTTATAGTCCAGCATTTTACCGAAAATATCGGTTATTTTATCTACCGCCCGGCAAGCAGCCTCCACCGGACCGTCTCCTATCGCGGCAGTTTCGAAACTCATGTTATTTATATCCAGTTTCACTGTAGCTGTAGGGATCATACCAGTCCCACTGGAAATTTGTAAATATGAAAGAGTATACTTTTCAGGTATGGCAATATTTTGATCCCCTACTAACGCTTCCAAATCGGCTTGTGTAATTTCCTTTTTTTTATCGGCTAAATCCTTAAACTTTACAAAGGCCTGCGCCAATTCCTCATCCGATAAAGTATAACCCATTTTTTCCAGATGGTATTTCAGAGCGTGCCGCCCCGAATGTTTTCCTAAAACCAAATTGTCCTCACTGACTCCAATTAACTTAGCGCTCATTATTTCATAAGTTAAGCGGTTTTTCAAAACTCCGTCCTGATGGATGCCTGACTCATGTAAAAAAGCGTTTTTCCCGACAACCGCTTTATTAGCCGGGACGCTGACGCCCGTAACATTGCTGACTAAACGGCTGGTACGGTATATTTCTCCATAGTCAATAGCTGTTTCTTTTTCATAACAATGCCCACGGGTATACAAAGCCATTATTATTTCTTCCAAGGCAGCGTTACCGGCTCTTTCTCCTATGCCGTTTATCGTCCCTTCTATTTGACGGGCGCCGTTTAATAATCCGGCTAAAGAATTCGCGACCGCCATTCCCAAATCATCATGACAATGAACGCTGAATATAGCTTGCTCATGATTAGGCACCATACTAATCAGTTTTTTAATAAATCCTCCATATTCTTCGGGAATAGCGTAGCCTACCGTATCGGGAATATTTACAATTGTGGCCCCAGCCTCAATGACCCTGGTCGCCACTTGAGCTAAAAAGTTTATATCGCTTCTGGAAGCGTCTTCCGCTGAAAATTCCACATTAGGACAAAGGTTTTTAGCGTGTTTTACCGCTGCCACCGCTGCTTCTATAACCTGCTCCCTGGTTTTATTCAATTTATATTTTAAATGCAAGTCCGAAGTCGCTAAAAATATGTGTATCAGCGCGTTTTCCGCTCCTTTTAAGGCTTCCCAAGCACGGTCTATATCCACTTTTTCCGCGCGGCACAGCCCTGCGATAACCGGCCCTTTAACTTTATCGGCTATAGTTTTAACCGCTTCAAAATCACCGGCTGAGATGATCGGAAACCCGGCTTCGATGATATCAATACCTAATCGTTTCAGTTGATTGGCAATTTCCAGTTTTTCTTTTACACTTAAGCTTATCCCCGGCGACTGTTCTCCATCTCTTAGAGTAGTATCGAACAAATATATTCTTTTATTTTTATTGTCCATACAAACCTCTCTTTCTATGGGCGAAAACATATTATAAAATTTAAAATCCCGTCGTTAACCTCTTTCCCAGTATAAAGACGGAATTTGCGTGTTAAATATGATGATTTATTTATTTCCGCGTAGCCAAGTCATCATGCCGCGCAAATCAGCGCCTACTTTTTCAATCTGATGTTCACGGTTTATACGCCTCATAGAATTAAATTCTGGTCTTCCGACTTGGTTTTCCAGCAGCCAGCCTTTGGCAAACCTTCCTTCTTGGATTTCTTTTAAAGCCTCCGCCATGGCTTTCCTGGATTCCGCGCCAATAACTTTATTTCCTGTGCTATAATCGCCCCATTCGGCTGTGTCGCTGACAGAGTAGCGCATGTTGCCTAAGCCGCCTTCATATATCAAGTCAACTATCAGTTTTAATTCATGCAGACATTCAAAATAAGCAATCTCCGGCTGATATCCCGCGCCCACCAAGGTTTCAAATCCGGCTTTTATTAATTCGCTGACTCCTCCGCAAAGAACGCATTGTTCTCCGAAAAGGTCAGTTTCTGTTTCTTCCTTGAAAGTAGTTTCAATAACCCCGGCTTTAGTGCTGCCAATACCGCAAGCATAAGCTAAAGCCAAATCATGCGCTTTCCCGGTATAATCCTGCTCTACCGCTAGTATTGCCGGCACTCCCGCGCCTTCCACATAAACCCTGCGCACCAAATGTCCCGGGCTTTTAGGCGCTACCATGAAGACATCTATATCTTCCGGCGGAACTATCTGCCCATAATGAATATTAAAGCCATGTGAAAACCCTAAAGCGTTCCCTTGCACTAAATAAGGAGCTATTTCGTCTCTATAAACTCTCGCCTGCAGTTCGTCCGGCAGCAATATTTGTATGATATCAGCTTTTTGAGCAGCCTCAGATACTGTCATTGGTTCGATACCGGCTGCTATAACCGCATCCCATTCTTTTTTAGTAAAATCATCCGCCGGTTTGCGGATGCCTACGATAACGCTGAGGCCGCTGTCTTTAAGATTCTGAGCTTGGGCGTGGCCTTGTGAACCAAAACCCATTACCGCTATAGTTTTTCCTTTTAAAAACTCCAAATTGCTGTCACTATCATAAAACATTTTCACCATTTTTATTTCCCCTTTCATTAATCAGCTATTATTTATTTCCTCTGATCATAGCAATTTTACCAGTTCTTACCAACTCTATAATGCCAAAATTTCTTAATGAATCCTGTATTGCGTTAATTTTCCCCTCATCCCCTGTCGCTTCTATAATGAGCGTATCGCGGCCTATATCGACGATGCGTCCTCTGAAAATATCGACGATCTGCACTACGTCAGCCCTGATATTATTATCAGCCCGTACTTTAATAAGAACCAATTCCCTTTCAACATATTTTTCAGCCGTAATGTCAACTATTTTATTGACGTCAACCAATTTATATAATTGTTTGGTAACTTGCTCTATTATGCTGTCATCGCCAGGTACCACTATCGTTATCCTGGCTTGAGAAGGATCTTCTGTAACCCCTACGCTCAAACTTTCAATATTATACCCGCGGCGGCGAAATAAAGTGGTCACTCTCGTCAAAACCCCCGGTTGGTCTTCAACGGTTATGGATATAGTGTGCTTATTCATCTTTTAATCCTCTCCCAGCATTATTAAAGTTGAGCCGCCCGGCGGAACCATAGGAAATACGTTAGCTTCCCGTTCTACTCTAAAATCCAGTACCACCGGGCGTTCTTTAACAGTCAAAGCTTCCTGTAAAGCCCCGTCGATCTCATCAATTTTATCAATCCTTCTTCCTACCGCTCCATAAGCTTCGGCTAATTTAACAAAATCCGGCTGAACGCTGATATCGGTATATGAATACCTGCCGTCATAAAACAGCGACTGCCATTGACGAACCATTCCCAGAAACTGATTATTAATAATACAAATTATCACCGGCAATTTATACTGTACCGCCGTACCCAGTTCTTGGATGTTCATCTGTATGCTGCCGTCTCCGGCTATGTTTATGACCGGACGGTCCGGAAAAGCTATTTTAGCTCCGATAGAAGCAGGGAATCCAAAGCCCATTGTGCCTAATCCTCCGGAAGTTATGAAAGTGCGCGGCTTTTTGAATCTGAAATACTGCGCCGTCCACATTTGATGCTGTCCCACTTCTGTGGTTATAATAGCGTTTCCGTTCGTCAGAACACTTATTTTTTCAATAATGTGCTGCGGCATTATATGCCCGTTTTGCGGATTTTCATAACGCAAAGGATACTTAACTTTCCATCTGCTTATAGTATCGTGCCATTCGCTTAAATCACCGGGTTCCCCTAAACGTTCGTTGATCGCTCTCAATATTTCCTTAACGTCGCCAACTATAGGAATGGTTGGTTTTACATTTTTCCCGACCTCAGCCGCATCTATATCTATATGAATGATTTTGGCTTTCGGCGCGAAAGTATCCAATTTTCCCGTTACCCGATCATCAAAGCGAACTCCGGCGGCAATAAGCAAATCAGTTTCGCCGATAGCGTAATTTGCGTACCTGGTTCCATGCATACCTAGCATACCTAAAGACAAGTGATTATATGAATCAAACGCTCCTATGCCCATCAGCGTCGTGGTAACAGGTATTTTCATCGTATCGGCTAATCTCCATAATTCTTCATCGGCTTGAGACGCTATTATACCACCGCCGGCGTATATTACTGGTCTCTTCGCTTGCTTGATTAACTCGACCGCCGAAATAACCTGGCCGTAATTAAAATTTTTCGCGACCCTGTAGCCCCTGATATTAACTTCCTGGTTATAAGGCACATACTCCACCGTATTTTCCATAATATCTTTAGGAAGATCGATCACTATCGGCCCGGGACGGTTTGTCCTCGCAATATAAAAAGCCTCTTTTACGATACGCGGAACATCTTCGGTTTTTTCCACTAAATAAGTATGCTTAGTAATCGGCAAACAAATTCCGGTTATATCAGCTTCTTGAAAAGCGTCTTTACCGATCATAGCAGTGGATACCTGAGCCGTAAGGCATACCAAGGGAATGGAATCCATATTAGCGGTCGCAATTCCAGTGACCAAATTAGTAGCGCCAGGCCCCGACGTAGATAAACACACTCCCACTTTGCCAGTAGCTCTGGCATATCCGTCAGCTGCGTGTACCGCGCCTTGTTCATGTCTGGTCAGGATATGCTTTATATCTGATGAAAACAACGCGTCATAAATTCCCAACGCTTGTCCGCCGGGATATCCAAATATCACATCTACTCCTTCATTCTGCAAACATTTTAATAAAATTTCTGCTCCTTTTAATAACAAATTTTTCACCTCCTCAAAATAAGTGTGGTTATCTTAAAATAGCTCCGGTACTGGCCGATTGAACCCGCTCCGCGTATCTTCTCATATAGCCTTTTTTTATGCTAGGTTCCGGTTCTAGCCAATTATCCCTTCGCTTTTGTAAAGTTTGTTCATCAACTAATAATTCTAACGAATAGTTGGGTATGTCGATCTTTATCATGTCTCCTTCTTCAATGAGTGCTATGGTTCCTCCAGCCGCAGCTTCCGGCGATACATGGCCTATAGACGCCCCCCTGGTAGCTCCCGAAAACCTGCCGTCGGTAATCAGCGCCACTTCTTTATCCAAATTCATGCCGGCAATAGACGAAGTAGGAGTTAACATTTCCCTCATACCCGGTCCTCCGCGAGGTCCTTCGTAACGTATCACAACTACATCTCCCGGGTTGATTTTGCGGTCCCATATAGCGCGCGACGCTTCTTCTTCAGAATTATAAACCCGTGCCGGGCCGCTGTGTTGCATCATTTCCGGCGCTACAGCCCCCCGTTTTACAACAGCGCCCTCGGGCGCCAAATTGCCAAACAAAATCGCCAGTCCTCCATTGGGGCTATAGGGATCGTCCAAAGTCCTTATCACGTTATGGTCAAGCACTGAACGCTCTTTTATATTGTCCGCAACCGTTTTACCGGTTACAGTTAAGCAATCGCCGTTAATTAAATCTTTTTTGCCGAGCTCATTTAAAATCGCCTGCACCCCGCCCGCATAATACAGATCTTCAACAAAATGATCTCCAGCCGGACTTAATTTGCATAATTGCGGTATAGCAGAGCTTAATTTATTAAAACTGTTTAAATCGATATTTATTCCGGCTTCATAGGCAATGGCCAAAAGATGCAGTACAGAATTAGTAGAGCAGCCAATAGCCATATCCACACATATAACATTATGAAAAGCAGCGGCGGTGATAATATCAGACGGCCTTATATCTTGTTTTATCAGATCCACTATTTTCATACCCGCTTGCTTAGCCAATCTTATACGTTCTGAATACACTGCTGGTATGGTTCCGTTTCCCGGGAGCCCCATTCCCAAGGCTTCTGTTAAACAATTCATAGAGTTAGCAGTGAACATACCGGCGCAAGACCCGCAAGTCGGGCAAGCGTTATTTATATATTCTTCCAGGGCGCTCTCATCAATGGCGCCTCCGGCTACAGAACCCACCGCCTCAAACACTTGGGTCAGCCCGACTTTTTTGCCATTCACCGTACCCGCCAGCATCGGTCCTCCGCTTATAAATATAGCCGGTAAATTCAAGCGAGCGGCTGCCATCAGCATTCCCGGAACCACTTTATCACAATTAGGGATAAAAACTAATCCGTCCAAGCCATGGGCTACCGCCATAATTTCCGCCGCGTCAGCTATCAACTCACGGCTTCCCAAAGAATATTTCATCCCCATGTGATTCATAGATATACCATCACATACTCCAATGGTTCCAAATTCAAACGGAGTTCCTCCCGCTATCCTGATTCCGGCTTTAACCGCCGCTGCTATTTTATCCAGATTCATATGACCTGGGATCAACTCATTATACGAATTCACCACGCCTATCAACGGGCGTTCTAACTCTTCATCCAATACCCCTAACGCTTTGAACAAAGACTTATGCGGCGCTTTTTCAAATCCAATTTTTACCACATCGCTTTTCATTTCCTATTCCACCTTTTCTGTCTGTTTCGTCCTGCAAGGTAAGTGCCCGTCAAAAATAAAAAAATCCTCTGATCCCCGAAATCAGGGACGAGAGGTTTTCCCGCGGTACCACCCTACTTGCTGCATATCTGCTTGCAACCGCTTAGTGCTTAAAGCTTATTTTGATAACGGATTTTTTTATCCGGCTATACCTACTAGGCATGTTTACCATTCAGCATACGACTCCAGGATGAGAACTCAGCAATATTGACGCCGGTCTCAGCAAATTCCGGCTTCTCTGTTATCAAGTGACTGCTTGAATATAGTTCCTTTCATTGTCTCAACTATTCAATTATATTTATATAGTATATTTTAAAGGTATATGGCTGTCAATAATAATATTTTCGCGTCACTGCTTTTTTTGCTCTATCTTGTTGATATAATCATACAGGCGTATATATTTGGAATAACCTGTTTTTATGCTTTTTTTACTGTTATTTTTCAAATTCTTCAATAAAGTCCAAATCATTCGGTGTCCTTCTTCGGTTTGGCTGGCTTCAGAAGGACTCATTCCGCTTAGAAAAGCTTGCCGTGAATGATACCATTTATTCAGATAAACATCTTTTAACTCTTTTTCCAATTGCGGATACAATTTTTTCACTTTTTCACTTAATATATCAAAAATCCCTTCCGCATTGACCTCAACACTTTCCAGCTCAAGATTATCATACATCTGATACTCGAAAATTTTCCGGGCTTTATACATATCCTTGTCGCCAAAAGCAGACACCGTTACATATTCCGGGGTTAAAAAATACTCCGCAAAAAAATCACTGCCATCTTTTAAACGCTCCAATTTATAGAAAACTTTACAATTATCAGGTAAATCTATATAGCGATCGGTTATTTTATTCAAGTGTTCTTCAACCGCCTGTATGTCTTTTATAAAATAATGTACGCTCATAAAGAGTAAAACTCCTTCCGGATTAGCGCCATTACCTTGTTCAGTATTAATCCTGTCAATATCTGAAACATACCCGCGCAGGAAATTATGTACATTCCAAATATTAGATTTAAATTCCTTCCGCAACATTATCGAAGCGTTTTCACCGTCGCCCAGCAGCAAATCATCTAATTCGTACAGACCTTCTTCATCCGGGGAAAACATTATCATTACTTCACTGTTTATAACAAAATCAGCGATTACTCCATCAAAAAAAGTAACTTTAACATTTTCGCGCATATCTTTGCTGCTCATTCTTAAATGCATCCCGAAAGGAATCTCGCCAGCTTCATATATATTTTCCGTATCGTCTAAATAATCAAACAAATATTCCAGATCAATAATATCATAAACCCGGCAATTAACTTCCATATCAAAATTATAGGGCGTTTCTTGCAAATCCAGCACTTTGCAGTTACCGGCAGCTATATCTGTCAGCATCCATTTATTCAAAACTTTTTTAATTTGAAATTCATATTCCTGAATGAAAAATTGATTTTCTATGGCAAAAATAACTTCAGCTAATACGCTGGCGGCATGTTTATTGTCATGTATTTTTTTTACATTCCCTTCTAAAAAATCAACTCCAGGCTGCAACAATCCTTCAAAGCACTTTTTTATCGAAGCACAGTTATTATAGTTTAAAGGCAAAATAGAAAGCAAATAATGAAAATCAAAATTTTTCAGTGCATAAAACAAATGATTTATGAGCGATACCGGTTCTAAACTGCCAGATAATTTATGCAGCAAAGCGCATTCCTGATCTTTATTCAAAGTAACATTCCGATCCAAATATTTTTGGTATATAAATTTTCCTAAAGCCGGTCTGGTCATGTTAAACACGTTAAAAGAATAAGCTTGCTTTATGAAATAACAGGCTTCATCAAAACCTATGGTCACCATATCTTTTAAATAATTTCTTTCTTTTTTATACTTACTTATGGGAATATTTTCTATTATCACAAAGTTTTGGATGCCTCGATCGGAAAAAGACAGCAGAAAACATTCCAAATCGACGCGCCCGTTTTCTCTAAGCCAAGCAATATCCAAGGATAATTTGCCCGTATCTCTGGTACAATTAGCAAAAGCTCTGTAAAAGGTCTCGGTCCGCTTAGGTTCATTATCAATATTTATGCCGGACATAGCATATTTTTCCAAAGAGTGTTTGACCAAGTCATTCCATTCTTTTCCGTATTCCAGGCGCAACAAATGCATAAATTCAACCATATTTCTGTCATAGGACAAAGCCACGGATTCTAATAAAGGGACGCGTATGTTATACGGTATTTCTTCCAGTATCTCCAAAATAGCTATTTTACCTGTGTTATTTTTAATTAACCGATTAATGTCGCATAACATATTTTTTACAAATTCTTTAGATATATAAGGCTTTCTGTTTTTCATAATCATGCTACCTCAAAAATATATACTACATGGTTGACTGCGATTTTCTTTTATAATTAATACTTTATGTATATTTTTAACTAAATAGCCTAAACTAAACCCGGTGATGCAATTGTTCATAAAAATAATCAGCTTAATGTTAATAATTTTACTGGGCGGCACTACTCTATATCTAATAACCAAAAAATTATTTCCGGTGGTTTTTGGTAAAAATCGCTAATTGCCAGCAACCGCAACATCCCTTCAAGTTTTTTACTCCTAATTCAAGGGAGTAAAAAACTTGAAAATCAACTGCTTCTATAAATCAGTCTCGCTCCTCAGAAACTTTAACGTCCCAGAATTTTAAAAGGATTATACGCTACCTCATGATCATACACATCGACTTTTTCTATTCGTTTCAGGCGATTTATTACAGCGTATGTTATAGGGGTAACCAAAATCTCATACCCTATTTTAATAAAATATTGGCTAAATGTCATCTGTATTAAAACCGCGCCTGCTACTTGCCCTCCAAAAGCCAAACTGATAAATATGACAGAATCTAAACCTTCCCCCAACAAAGACGAAGCAATAGTTCTTAGCCAGAGCCACCGCCCTTGCGTCATTTTCTTTATCTTAGACAATACGATAGAGTTCACAAATTCTCCTGCCAGATAAGCGCAAAGCGAAGCTGCCACTACTCTTGGCGCCATCCCCAAAACCGTTTCGAACGCTTCGCTGTCTAAAAAAAAGTCCGGAGAAGGCAAAAACAAAATTAAAGAAAAAACCGCCGCCATCAATAAATTGATGGCAAAACCTGTCCAGATAACCAAACTGGCCTGCTTAAAACCATATATTTCGGTAATAACATCTCCCAGTATATAAACCAGCGGAAATAATATTATAGCTCCTGGCAGAACCTGTCCGGCTAGGACGATTATTTTTCCGGCCACTATATTTGATAATAATAATAAGCTTACAAACAAACAAGAGATAACCAAAAAAATTTTCGACATTTAACAACTGACCTCGTCTCAAAAATAATTGCCGTCACCATTTAGAAAAAACTTTATGCTGTCACACTCAGCATGAAACTTCCGCTTCTGCTGGCGAAGAGGCAATTTCTAATTTTTAGCAATTCAGTGATGCGCACCATTTCGCGTCGGCTGTGTATAAAGTCCCTCTACGCCATACCACAACGCATTGAAATCATATTCTTTATTTTAGGCTAATCCTTAAGTAAAATTCCAGCGACAATGATTTTTTGCATATCGCTGACCCCTTCAGTCAGCGGTCCGAAAATAGCGTCCCTATAATCGCGCGCGGTTTTATAATCTTCCATAAGGCCGTATGAGCCGTGGATTTCTATCGCTAAACGCGCCGATTTCACTGCCATTTCAGAAACAAAGGTTTTAGTAAGCGCCGCGTTTTTGATAAAATCAGTTTGGTCTTTAATGTCATTAGCCAAAAACCCCAGCCTATAGGTAAGCCAGCGAGCCGCTTCCAGCATTATAGCCAGATCTGCGATCTTGGTTTGAATCGTTGGGAATTTTGCTATTACCCCATCTCGGTGTACTCTTTCTTTTGCATATTTTATGCTTTGTTCCAAGGAAGAACCGATAGCTCCTAATCCATTGGCAGCTATCCCGATTTTCCCAAAACTGATCCCATATTGCAAAATAGGATACCCTTGCCCCAGCTCCCCTAAAAGGTTAGCGGCAGGAATGCGCAAATCTTTAAAATAAACATCCACCAGTTTTTGTCCGCGCGTCCCCATCTTATGCCAAGGTTCAGAAATAGAGTAGCCCTGAGTGAATTTGTCTATGATAAAAGCGGTAGGCTTGCCGCTTATCGCGTCTTTAGCAAAAATAACCATCGGTCCGTCATAGACCGCATTGCTGATAAAGCGTTTGGTTCCGTTTATGATAAAACCATCCCCGTCTTTTACTGCCGTAGTGGTTATTTGCTTAGGGTCAGAACCGGTAGACGGTTCGGTAAAAGCAAAAGAGGCGATCCATTCTCCTTTACAGCAAGGTCCTAAATATTTTTTTAGCTGTTCTTCGGTTCCGAATTTAGTAATAGCTCCTAATCCCAAAGTATGAGCCGATATCACAGCCGTAGCCGCCCGGCTGACTTTAGCAATCTGCTCCACTACTAAAATATATCCGTCATAGCCTGCGTTTGCGCCGCCATATTTTTCTTCATATGGCAGAGCAAAGAAATCTAACTCCGACATCGCTTTGAGAATTGATTCCGGTATGGCATTTTCCTGCTCAATTTGCTCTACAACAGGCGCCAAGTGCTTTTCGACAAATTCTTTCGCAATATTCTGAATAATCAATTGTTCTTTACTCAGTGTAAAATCCATCATAATTCCTCCTTCAAATTATCATTTGTTCCTCTACGCATACCGATACCAATCTATTCAAGTTCCTTAACAAAGCTGAAAGCCATCCCCTAATGCTGTTATTAAGGCTCGGTACCAAAAATCAAAGAAACCGTACTAAATAAAACCCAATTGTAATAATCATCATCGGCATGCGCGGATCCTTTTGTAAACGCGCTATTCCTTATAATTCCAGATATAGCCTCGCCAATTATCAGATAATAATTTACTACGAGAAATTATTTGCTTATTAATTTTAAGATATACAGTAAAAATTAATACCATTTCAATAGCTAAACTGCAAGCATCCGCATC